>JAGAMQ010000137.1 GCA_017624645.1 Oscillospiraceae bacterium | reverse complement strand
CTGCGCGGCAACTTCAACTGCGTCTGCGTCAAGGCTCCCGGCTTCGGCGACCGCCGCAAGGAGATGCTGCAGGATATCGCTGTCCTCACCGGCGGCACTGTGATCTCCAGCCAGCTGAACATGGAGCTGACCGAGGCTACTATGGCTGATCTGGGCCGCGCCCGTCAGGTTGTGGTCACCAAGGACAACACCACCATCGTGGACGGCGCCGGTGATGCCGAGGCGATCAAGGCCCGTGCACATCAGATCCGCAGTGCCATTGCTACCACCACCTCCGACTACGACCGTGAGAAGCTGCAGGAGCGTCTGGCAAAGCTCTCCGGCGGTGTTGCCGTTATCAAGGTGGGTGCCCAGACCGAGGTTGCCATGAAGGAGCAGAAGCTGCGTGTAGAGGATGCCCTGAACGCTACCCGTGCCGCTGTGGAAGAGGGCATCGTGGCAGGCGGCGGTACCGCACAGGTCAACGCCGTTGCTGCTGTGGAGAAGCTCATTGCCAAGCTGCAGGGTGACGAGCGCACCGGTGCCCGGATCGTGGCCACCGCACTGCAGGCTCCCATCCGCCAGATCGCTGAGAACGCCGGCGTGGACGGTTCCGTGGTTTACGAGAAGATCCGTGCCTCCAAGAAGGTTGGCTACGGTTACAATGCCTACACCGAGCAGTTTGTGGACATGATCGCTGCCGGCATCGTGGATCCCACCAAGGTGACCCGCTCCTCTCTGGAGAATGCTGCTTCTATTGCATCCTGCGTGCTGACCACTGAAACTCTGGTGGCTGACAAGCCCAACCCCGAGGCAGACGCTGCTGCTATGGCTGCTGCTGCACAGGGCGGTATGTACTAAGAAACCAAACAAAAATCTCCCGGATTGCTCCGGGAGATTTTTTTGTTTCTATGGATATACATTGGGGGCCAGCGATTACTCCGGGGTGGAGGCGGTATGGGAAGGGGGATAGCCGTAACGCTCCCGGAAGAGCCTGCTGAAATACAGAGGATCTGTGAAGCCGGACAGCTGTGCCGCTTCTGCAACAACCGTACATTCCCGACTGATAAGCAGTTCCCGGGCATGACGCAGACGCCGGTCCAAAATGTATTTTTTGGGACTGGTTCCGTATCGGGCCCAAAACAGCTTGCGAAAATAGGTATCGGAGACGCCGCACAACCGGTGCAGGCTGCCGGTTTTCAGCTCCGGGTCGAAAAGATTGCTTTGCAGGTACTCCTCGACCGGTGTCAGGATCTGCAATGTCCGACTGCTGTGGTAGGCGGCTTTGGGGGCTTCCAAAAGCTGGGAGAGGATCCAGTAAAATTCCGACAGCAGCAGATAGGGATTTTCCTCCGGCTCCAGGGTACAGCACCGGTCCAGCCGGGGATACAGACGGGTGGGGTCAGCCGGGAGGGGAAGCATCACAGGCTGGGATAAGGAAGTCTTCCCCTGAAAATTGATCACAGTATAGCGGCTGATTCCTTGGGAGAGCTGCTCTACGCTAAAGCTGCTCCCTTTGGGAAGGAAGATGATCTGTCCTTCCCGGACGATCTGTTTTTGGCCATCAAAATCGTATTGGGCGGTGCCGCAGCGACGGAATATAAAGGCATGGCTGTCCCGGTTCCGGTACTGCCGAAAGGGTGCGGAGACGCACTGCAACACATTTAAAACATTCAAATTCTCGATGTCAAACCTCATAGTATCACCCCTATTACTATATCAAATTCGGTAGAAATAGCAAGATGTTGTTTCAAAAAATCCATATTGTTTTCTTTCTTCCATTTACCTTAGGGAAAAAAACTGTATAATCCCCCGTGAGGTGATAACTATGGGAATCGTAATTGAACAGGCCATTCTGGTCTTGATGTTTACCGTGGTGGGCTTTACGCTGGTCAAAACAAAACTCATCGACAGCAAGCACACCAAGATCCTTTCCACACTGGCGGTGTATGTGTATCTGTCTTCGACGGTGTTCCGTACCTTCGCCACCAACTTTACCATCAGCTATCTGAAGGAAAAATATATGCTGGTGATTGTGTCGGCGGTTATTTTAGTGGTGTTGCTGCTGATCATGAAGCCCCTCTCCAAGCTGTTTGCCAAGGATAATGAATACAAGCGCAACGTCTTAAATTATTGCATGATCGTTCCCAACTACGGCTATGTGGGATACGCCATGGCAGAGGGCATCTTTGGCAGCCTGATGCTGCAGAATGTGCTGATGGTCACGATTCCCGTGTCCATGTATGCCTATACCTTCGGCTACTGCCTGCTGACCCGTTCCAAGGTGTCCCCGAAAAAGCTTATTAACCCTGTGACCATTGCCATGGTGGCAGGCGCGATCGTGGGTCTTCTGGAAATTCCGCTGCCCAGTGTGCTTGCCCAGTTTTTGGGTAAGGCTGCCGGTTGTATGGGTCCTACGGGCATGATCCTTATAGGCGCGGTGACGGCGGAATATCCTCTGCGTCAGATGCTGAAGAAAAAAGAGGTATACTTCATTACTGCACTGCGGCTTTTGGTGGTGCCCCTGGTTTTGGGACTGGGTCTGAGGCTGCTGAAGCTGGAGATGGCAATGATCCCGGTGATGCTGGTGATGGCAATGCCCACCAGTGCAAACGCCATCGTTTTCCCCAAACTGGTAGGAGAGGATTGCCAGACCGGCGCGTCTCTGGCGCTGATCTCCAACGTTTTGTGCTGTGCCTCCATTCCCCTGATCTTCTGGCTGTTCGGATTGATGCCATAATGCTTTTTGCTACAACACCGCCGGAAGGCATCATGCCTTCCGGCGGTGAACGGTTATATTCAGCAAATTCGCAACAACAGGGCATAAAATTCCAATTTATCGAGCCACAGCCCTGTCATTCCGAGGGAGCGCCAGCGACCGCGGGAATCCGTAATTCCCCTTTTAAGATGCGGATTGCACCCCAAGGGCACTTCCGCGCTG
>JAGAMQ010000136.1 GCA_017624645.1 Oscillospiraceae bacterium | reverse complement strand
ATTCCGAGGCTGCGTCAGCAGCCGTGGGAATCCCCATCTTAAGAAGGAGATTGCCACGGACACGTTCGTGTCCGTGGCAATGACACAGTAGTTTGAAACAGCTCGATAAACCGAAACTTGATTAATCGGCAAACGAGACAGCCACGGCTTGGGGTACAAGCCGTGGCTGTTTTGCATTAGTTGACTTTGGTAACGATCTTGGGGATCCGGGCAAGAAGCAGGGATACCACTGCCGTAATGATGATCTCCGGGAGCATATACATACCGTTATATACCACAGAATAGGTCAGTCCCAGCATTTCAGGGCTCAGGCTGGCAACCAGCTGTCCGCCCCATGCAGGGAAACCGTCCTGGGTGAAGAACCATTCTGCCCATCCGGAAAACAGAATATATCCGGAGACAATGTGCGCAACATACCGTGCTCCCAGGGCCACCAGGCTACCGCACATCAATGCCACACCCCGGTTTTCAATCTTGTTCCGGAAACAGCCGCCGATGCCCAGCACCGTAAATGCCACCACATAATCCATCACGCACATAATCAGCGCATTGACGATCATGGTACCGTCACCAAAATACCCCGGCTGGAACGCCGCCGCCACGGTCTTTGCTCCAATGGCTATTTGCAGCATAGCGTAGGCAATGCCGGAAACCAGACCCCACTTTACACCGTGGCGATAGGAAATCAGCACCACCGGAAGCATGCTTACCAGGGTGACCTGACCGCCGAAGGGCATTTCCGGGATAAACATTTTGGAGCAGAGCTCCAAAACGATGGCCACTGCCAACAGCATGGCACTTTCTGTGATCCGTCTCGTTTTTGTTTGCATTTGAAATACCTCCTTGCCGATTTGAACGGCATGGGCAGCCGGAGGAAAAGCATTTTCGGGCAGCTGCCGAGAGTTTTTTCTGCAAGACAAGCCAAACAGGCGCAGACATACTTTGTGTATTTCAAGTCTGTTTGGTGCGGTATTGCGGAAAAAGATCCGGCAGCGGAGAAAAATGATTTTCCGGAGGTTGCCCCATAATAAAATATGTCGCATTGCAAACCCGTCTAGGTGCAATGCGACACGAAGGTATCCCATTTATGCATCTTTTCCTACGACGGTACTGACCGTATCAGGTTCACGGGTCAAGGCTATAGCCTACTCTCAGCCGGATGCGTCCGGCCCCCCGAAGATAGATTTGTTGCGACTACTGCTATTATATCCGTTTTTTCGCCAATGTCAAGCCATTTCCAAAGCAAGCTGCTTGCCGCCCAGAATATGGAAATGCAGGTGATGCACCGTCTGACCGGCATGGTCACCGCAATTGGATACCACCCGGTAGCCATCCTTCAGACCTTCACCGGCAGCGATCTGAGGGATCACCTCAAAAATATGCGCCACCACAGCACTGTTTTCCGGAGCAATTTCTGCCACAGAGGCAATGTGGGCTTTGGGAATGACCAAAATATGGGTAGGTGCCTGAGGTGCTATGTCCCGGAAGGCAAGGACAAGCTCGTCCTCATAAACCTTGGTGGAGGGAATATCCCCGGCTGCGATCTTACAAAACAAGCAATCCATAATTCTTTCTCCTTAAAAAATACTGAACACACCGGTACTGACCACAGCCATAATGATTCCTGCCATGATCACACCCAGACAAACAGATACCACTGTGGACTTAAAGCCCATATTCAAAAAGCTGGCACCTAATGTACCTGTCCACGCGCCGGTTCCCGGCAGGGGAATTCCCACAAACAGCAGAAGTGCCAAAAACAGGCCGCCCCGACCGGTTGCTTTCACCAGCTTTTGCCCTGCCCGCTCGCCCTTCACCAGAAACCAGCCGCAAAGCTTTCCAATATACCTCTGCCGGGCTCCCCAATTCAGGAATTTCCGGGCAAAGAAATAAATAAAAGGCACCGGAAGCATATTGCCCAACACACAAACGATCAGCGCCGGGAGATAGGGAAGGTCATATCCCACAGCATAGATCATAGCCCCACGCAGCTCGATGATCGGCACCATGGATACCAGAAATATTAGCAAATAATTCGTCATAAATGTACCTCATCCCAGAATATTTACTGAGGTATTATACCACAAATAAATCGCCTGTGCAATCCCCTCCAAAGATTCTCTTGTGCATTATTACCAAAAATCCCCCCAAAAGCTTGCATTTCCCACAGAGGCAATTATAATGCTCAAAGAAGGTCTATCCACCCCGCATCTTCAGTGCCGCTCAGAAGGCAGACAGACTGCCTTTTCCAGGAGGAAAAACGCCATGAAAAACAAACGCCTTAACGACTTCACCACCGGGCCTGTAACCAAGCAGCTGGTTCTATTTACCCTGCCATTGCTCCTTTCTACCCTGCTGCAGATCTTTTACAATGCGGCTGACCGGGCAGTTGCGGGACTGTACGGCGGTGAGATAGCCCTTGCCGCCGTAGGCTCCACTGGCAATGCCACGGCATTGCTGCTGGGCCTTGTGAACGGTCTTTCCGCCGCTGCCAATGTGGTAATCTCCAACTTTCTGGGTGCCCGGAGGGAAAAGGAGAAGCAAGATGCCATGCACACCTCCATGCTCATCGCAGCTGTCTGCGGTGCTTTCATGGCACTGGTGGGCGTTCTCCTCTCCAAACCCATTCTGCGGCTGATGAACTCCCCTGAAGATGTCATCGACGGGGCATCTTTATACATGCGCATCTTCCTTGCCGGCACCCCCTTCTCCATGATCTATAACTTTGGCTCAGCCATTCTCCGCGCCCATGGAGACACCACGCGCCCCACCATGATCCTGAGCATTACCGGCATCCTCAATGTACTTTTCAATCTCTTCTTTGCCATCGTTTGCCATATGCCCGTTGCCGGTGTTGCCCTGGCTACCATCATTGCGCAGGCGGTGTCTGCTGCCTGGGTTGTCTGGATCCTCTTCGATCCCAAGGACGAGTTTAAAATGGAATGGAAGTCTCTGCGTTTCCACAAACAGCATCTGAACGCCATCGTCAGAATCGGCATCCCCTGCGGTTTCAACCCCGTGGTGTTTAATCTTGCCAACACTCTCCTGCAATCCACCATCAACACCTTCGGTGCTACTGTCATAGCCGGTAATGTGGCAGCGGACAGTATCAACACCTTTGTCTACGCCATCCCCAGTTCCCTTTACACAGCTTGCGTCAGCTTTTCCGGACAATGCTATGGTGCATCCAAGTATGACCGCCTGACAAAGGCAATACGAGGCGGCATGCTCACCGGCGGCACGCTCACCGTCATCGGCGGAGTGCTTATCATCGCTTTCCCACGGGTGCTGCTGGGGTTCTTCGCTACCGACCCGGCGGTGATCGATGCCGGTATCTCAAAGCTTTTCATCATGTCCCTTACCATTCTTCCCTACACCTGCGGTCAGGTGCTTATGGGTGTGCTGCGGGGAATGAGAAAATCCACCGGTCCCACCGCCATCAATGCCCTTGCCATTTGTCTGCCCCGGATCTTGTGGGTCATGTTCATCTTCCCGCTGAATCCCACCACATTGATGCTGTACCTTTGCTTACCCATCTCTAACGTACTGGATCTTATCGCACTGGCTGTCTATTATTCCATCCATCAGAGAAAGTTGGCTGCAGAGCAAAGGCAGAAGACCTTGCAGGCATGAACAGATCTTCCCAGGAGCACTACAGGAATCTTTTCCCACGGATCTTGGGAAGACAGTGCATTTGCCTATCCTTTCCAATGCCTTTGACAAGAATCCGTAATCTGGATTTCAGTTGAAGCACATATGTAAAAAGAACCATCCTGCAATGCAGGATGGCTCTTTTATTTGATTCGGTTCTTACACCAGCTCGATGACTGCCATTTCAGCAGCATCGCCGCGACGGGCGCCGGTGCGGGTCACTCTGGTATAGCCGCCGTTGCGGTCAGCATACTTGGGAGCGATCTCCTTAAACAGCTTCTGGACCACATCTTCCTTGGTCACATAAGCCATAGCTCTGCGGTAAGCAGCCAGGTTGCCCTTCTTGCCCAAGGTGATCATCTTCTCTACCATGGGCTGCACTTCCTTAGCGCGATAGAAGGTGGTCTCCATCTTGCCGTT
>JAGAMQ010000135.1 GCA_017624645.1 Oscillospiraceae bacterium | reverse complement strand
GCTACGCATCCTGATTGCGCTCGGTAACGATTCTGCGGAAGGCATCGTGACCTTGCTACTATTCACTCGTGCTCGGTGCGGATGTAATTGTTACGCATCCTGATTGCGCTCGGTAACAATTCTGCGGAAGGTATCGTGAACTTTTCAACAAATCCACCCCAACAGTCCCGAATTTATTAATCGGAAAAGAAATGAGGTTTTTCTATGAAAAAGCTTGCCAAAATGGAAGAAAGCAGCTTTCTGAAGCTGTTCTTTGCCGCACTGTCCTGCTGCTTCCTTATCGCGGCATTTATCATGCCCGACCGAAGCACCATGCTTTCCGGTTTCTGGAAGCTGCTCACCGGCACCTGCAAGGTGTCCACCAACTATTTTGCCTTGGGCGGCTTCTCCGCTACCTTCCTGAACATGGGCTTGGTAGGTCTTATGTGCACTGGTTTGTGCTTCCTGCCCGGAGCAAAGCCCAACAATGTGACTACTCTGGGAGTGATCCTTACCATCGGCTTCGGCTCTTGGGGCATCAACCCTCTGAACAGCCTGCCCACCATTTTGGGTGTGGTACTGTACTGCCTTGTGAAAAAGGAAAGACTGGGTGCACAGGCAAACGCCATGATGTACTCCACCGGTATCGCACCGCTGATCTCTGATCTGTTGTTCCGCTACCCCGGTGTGGATTACGTTGGCTTCAACTGGCTGGGTCTGGGCATCGGATTGTTTGTTGGTCTCATCATCGGCTTCTTCCTGCCTGCAGGTCTCGGTCATGCACCCAATATCCACAAGGGATTTGACCATTACTCCGCTGCTGTCCCCATCGGCATGACTGCGTTTTTCCTCCGCGCCGTACTGTACAATGTGATGCTGGGTAAGTCCCCCGCTGCTTTGGGACTGTCCACCATGGCTGCTCTGGAGACGGTCAGCTGGCCTATGACCAACATTTTCTGCTTTGCAGTGTTTGGTCTTTGCATCCTTTTTGCTTTGCTTATGGGCTGCACCCCCAAGGATTACTGGAATCTTATGAAGGATACCGGTAAGGGCGTGAGCTTCACCACCAAGTACGGCAATGCCCCCTTCCTGATGAATGTGGGTGTGTTCGGTCTGATGATCGTGGGTTACTTTAACCTGGCAGGTGCATTGGACGGTACCAATGTGTGGACCGGCATGACCTTTGGCATCGTGTTCTGCATGTTGGCTACCTGTAACTCCGGTAGCCATCCCGGCAATGTGTGGCCGATCATGGTGGGTTACATCGTTACCTCCTACCTCTTCGGCTGGATCAACGGCATGCTGGGCGGCACCTTTGCCCTGACCATCGGCAGCCAGTCCATCCTTATCGGTCTGTGCTACGCCAACGGTCTGAGCCCTGTTACCGGCGTGTACGGCATCGGCTACGGCATCCTTGCCGGCGGTGTTCACTACCTGCTGGTTACTGCAGTTCCGGATATGCACGGAGGCTTCTGTCTATACAACGGCGGCTTCACCGCAGCGCTGATCTGCCTGATGCTGGTGCCCCAGCTGGAGCGGTTCTGCAAGACCAAGGAAGAGAGAAAGCTGCAGAAGGCAGCAAAGTAAAACAAAGAGTGTTGAAAAACCGGAAGGTCGTCCTTCCGGTTTTTTCTTGCCATGAGGGCTTTTTTATGCTACAGTAAAAATAGAAGTCTATAAAAGGAGGGATCGTTATGAAATACAGACGCCTGATCGCCATACTGCTTGTGGTACTGCTGTTGCTTACCGGCTGCGGTGCGGAATCCGCTATGAATGGAGGAGCGCCCATGAAGGACAGCGCTAACGGTGCTGAAATGGAAGATGCAGGTCTTATGGGCTCGACCTCTACGGAAACCAGTAAAGCAGAAGCCTTGCCCCAAAATCAAAAGCTCATCCGCAAGGTTTGGATCTCTGCAGAAACAGAGGATCTGGATGCCCTCCTCGGCAACGTGGAGGAGCGGATCTCTCAGCTGTCCGGTTATGTGGAGGAACGGCAGGTCTACCATGGCAGCAAGAACGCCTCCCGGCGCTACCGTAATGGGGAGCTTACCGTCAGGATCCCGGCAGAGCAGCTCCAAAGCTTTGTGAACAGCGTGGGAGAATCCGCCAATATTACTTCCACCCGGGAAAACACAGAAGATGTGACCTTGAGCTATGTGGCAACGGAGAGCAAGAAGCTGGCGCTGGAAACGGAGCAGGCAAGGCTGTTGGAGCTTCTCGCCAAAGCCGAATCCATGGAGGATATTCTGAAGATCGAAGCCCGGCTCACGGATGTGCGGAGCCAGCTGGAGGGGATTGTTTCCCAGTTGCGGGTATATGACAATATGGTCAGCTACAGCACGGTGTACCTGTCGCTCAGTGAGGTCCGGGAGTACACGGTGGTGCAGGAACCGGAGACGGTTTGGGAGCGCATCGGTGCCGGCTTTGTGGAAAGCTGGAAGGATATGTGTCAGGGGCTGGAGGATGTGTTTGTCTTGGCAGTCTGCGCTGTTCCTTATCTGCTGCCTTTGGGTGTCATTGTAGCTGCGGTGATCTTTGTGATCCTGGGTATCAAAAAGAACAAGAAGAAACGGCCCCCGCAGCCCCCCGTAACAGAAGAATAAACCGACAAAAGCCTATCCAAATCGGGTAGGCTTTTTGTCCATAGATTCTGTCAGGATTCGGTAGGAGATAACTCCCTCTCGTCCCGCAGGGCATATCGAGGGCATAGTGCACATCGAACACTGCAGGTGTATATCGAAAATCTCTTTAGCTCAACTGATTTTCGGCGGTGGTCACATCGCCGATCTCGCCCACTTCAAAGTACACATCCAGAATTGCCTTGGCAATGGTGGCAAGGTCAGAGCCGTGGCCTGCCCGTTCGCCGTAGATGGCAATGGCGATCTGGGGATCCTCATAGGGGGCGTAGCACACAAAAGCGCCGTTATCCGATGCGGTCTTGATGCCGTGCTGGGCAGTACCGGTTTTGGCGGCGATCTTGATGGGGTAGTTCCGGAAAACCTTGGCTGCGGTACCGCTGGGGCCGTGGGCCACGTTGTACATACCCTCGGAATATGCCTTATAGGCATCGTCCAGGATCTCCAGATGGTTCACAACCGAAGGTTCATAGGAATACAGCAGCTGCCGGTAATCGTCGGACACCACCCGGTTCAGGAAGGTGGCTTTGTATCGGGTGCCCCGGTTTGCCAAGGTGGAGGCGTACACAGCCAGCTGCATGGGGGTGAAACGGTTGTCGGATTGACCGATGGAGGCGGTGATCCGGTCTGCCGCATAGAACTTGGCGTTGTCTCCGGTGTAAAGCTCTGCTTTGGTTTGGGGATTTGCCCGTTGGCCCAGATATTCCCGAAGCTCCACGCCTGTGGGCTCGCCCAGTCCCAATGCCTTGGCGGTACGGTCAATGGTTTCGATGCTCAGCCGGTCACCCAGCTCGTAGAAGAAGTAGTTGCAGGACACCATCAGCGCCTCCCACGCCACAATGCTGCCGTGGACAGCGCCCTTGTTGGTGTAGACCAGACACTTGGGCATAAAGGTGGGGCCGTACTTGGTAAAGATACCTTTATCGGCAATGGGGGTCTCAGAGGTGATCATACCGGAGTTGATGCCAGCTATCACCATGGACATTTTGTAGGTGGAGCCGGGGGGATAGGTGCCCAGCAGTGCCCGGTTGAACAGGGGGTCGTAGTCCTGCTCCAGAATCTGCTGATAATTTTCAAAATAAGTATTCAGGTCGTAAGTGGGGTTGCTGGCGCAGACCAGCACCTGACCGGTCTTGACATTCAGCGCCACCACGGCACCGCCTGCCACGTCCCAGCCGTCTTCGCCCTCTTCCTGGGCGCGCATCTGCTGGAACACCCGTTCCATTTCGTCCTCCGCGGCCCGCTGGAGGTTGATGTCGATGGACACCTCCACGTTGGCACCGGCTTTCGGCTCCACCAACCATCGGGAGGAGACCAGAGTGCCGTCGGTGGTGACGGTATCTTCCCGCAGACCGTCCACGCCGTGGAGGGCTTCTTCGTATTCTGCCTCAAAGCCGTCCTGACCGATCTCGGAATCCATGGTGTAGTCGGGATTGTCCTTGTAGTTCTCCCACTGCTCCTTGTTCATTTTTCCCACGAAGCCCAGGATGTGGGCGGCATATTTGGTGTTGTATTCCCGGACGGTGGAGGCTTCCACGTTCATGCCGGGGATATTCAGTTCCACGATGGCAGACAGCTGCTCGTCGTTGACATCGGTAAGGAAGGTGTAGTTGGGCAGGCTTGCCACGCAGCGGCGCAGGTCCAGCTCGTACCAAAGACCCAGCACCAGCCGGGCTTCCTCGTCGGTCCATTCCGCGGGGAATTCATAGCGCTGCCGGAGGGTGTCGATGAGCACCGGTGCGGTGACATCGGAATCCAGTCCTCCCAAATAGGCAAGGTAGGACTGGAAATGCTTCTGCCATGCGGAATTATAGCTGTCAAGGGTATAGACGAAGGGGCGCTCCTTGGAAATGGGGAAGTGCTCCTCATATTGGATGCCTGCTTCCTGACACCGCTGGGCCAGCCGGTACAGGTAGTTGTTGGTGCCCTTGGCGGTGATGATCACGTAGTGGTTCAGAACCAGATCATAACTGGCACGGTTGCTCACCAACAGGTTGCCCTTGGTATCCATCAGGTTGCCCCGGGATGCCTTCACCCGGGTATAGGTGGTAAAGGTGCTGGTGTTGTCGGTCTTGCCGCCGGTCTGTATGATCTGCAGATCGTACAGCTTAAAGGCAAAGAACAGCAGCACAACGGTGAAGATAAGCACCAGTATTTGTGCCCGAAGGCGGGTTATTCTCTCCATGCGTCTCCTCCGATCCTGCCAATAGACAGGGTAATGGGGTACAGTAACGGTGCCGCCAGCAAAGAAACACCGGCGGTGATCAAAAAGCCGAAGATCCGTGCTAAGGGAGTAAGACCCAGCACAAGGCCCACCCCAAACACCAAAAGCTCATAAAAAATCATAGCAACGGTGGTGCAGAGCATGGCGGTGCTGAAGCCCTCCTGCAGGTATGCCTGCCGCAGCAGGGTGACACCCACAGCCAAAGCGGTGATGAACACCATGGCGTAGGCACCGGCGGAGGTGCCAGAAAACAGGTACAGGGCAGAGGCAATCAGCGCGAATACGCTGCCGGTCTCCAGTCCCTCCAGTACACAGATGAGGAAGATCCCCACAGGCACCAGCTCTGTGGTGGCACCGAAAATACGGACCCGGCACAGGATCACATCCTGCAGCAATGACAGCACAAGCAGCATCAGGGCGTAAAGGCTCCATTTTAGAAGGGAGCGCTGCTGCTTCTGGGTCAGAAACAGCCGGCTGGACCAGCCGCCCCAGGTCTTATCCGGTTTAAATTCGTTCTTTTTTGCCATACAGATCACCCGGCGTCGTAGGCGGTGACGATGAACACCATGTCGAGGCTTGCCACATTTACCGCAGGCTCCAGAAGGGCGTACTTGGCAACGCCGGTGTCGTCAAAGCCAGCGTCCACCACATAGCCCACCACCAGATTCCGGGGGTACACCGTGGAACCGGAGGTCACCACCTGATCCCGGTTGCGGATCACGGCGGAGCTGGGCAGATAGTTCATCCGCAAAAGGCCGTCCATACCTGTGGAGTAGCCGCCCTGAACCATGCCGTTGTAGCCGGAGGAGGTGATGGTGGAGCTGATCTCCAAGGAGGAATCCAGCAGGGATTTTACCTCTGCGTAATTGGTGCCTACCTGGCTAACAAGACCCACCACTTCGCCGTTGGCTGTGATGGCGCACATGCCGGCTTCAATGCCGGAGCTGGTGCCCTTGTCGATGGTGAAGGTCTTGGACCAGTCCTGTGAGCTTCGGGAAATGATATAGCTGTCCACCAGCTCCCAGGAGGGGTTGGCACTCTTGATTTCCAGAACACTGCGCAGGTAGGCGTTTTCCCGGGAAAGGGAATCGGCACGGCGGGCATCGTCCTGCATCTGGGCAAGCTGCTCCTTCAGAGCTTCATTTTCTGCTGCCAGCGCTTCATACTCAAACATATAATTATATAGCTGCTCAGCAGATTCCACCAGCCGGCTGGCACCGGAGCGGATAGGGGTCAGCACACCCTTTACCACCATATCCGGCAGGCTCATATGGGTCAGGCTTCCAATCACCGTCAGCGCCACTGCCAGCAGCACTGCAATGATCAGCACCACCCGTACCCGGGTCGAGAAGAAATGTTTCATCGGTAATCCTCCATGATCTGATGCAGGCGGCACACCGGCAGCCCCACCACATTGTAGTAGTCGCCTTCCAGCCGCTCCACGAAGGTGGCGGCGGCATCACTTTGGATGCCGTAGGCACCGGCTTTATCCATAGGTGCGCCGGTGGCCACATATGCTGCAATTTCCTGCTGGGTTAGTGTCCGGAACCGGACCTTTGTGACCTCTGTGTGATTGGTGAGCCGATCTCCCTGCAGCACCGTCAGTCCGGTCATCACCTCGTGGGTGTTTCCGGAGAGTCGGGTGAGCATCTGTACTGCTTCTGCCGGATCCTTGGGTTTGCCCAGCACACTGCCATCCAGCACCACCACCGTATCCGCGGCGATGACGGTGTCACCTTCTTGCCGGGGGACGGCCAGTGCCTTTTCCCGGCTGAGCCGTGCCACTTCGTCGAAGACAGGTTTGCCCGGGTCCATATATTCATCGATATCCGCCACCCGGACGGTAAAGGGGATTCCCAAAAGTCCCAGCAGCTCCTTGCGCCGGGGGGACTGGGATGCCAGGATCACAGCCATGGCTTATGCCTCCGTAATGAATTAGTCTAAGCCCCGCAGGTACAGGCCCCGGGTACTGCTGCCCGGGTCAAAGGGGGTAGGTTCGTGGACACAGGCGAGGATCTGGTCCACCTCTTTGGGATTTTCTGTGGTAAAGGACAGGCGGATAGCCCACAGGCCCAGTCGTCCCAGATCGCTCTGCCGGTCCAGCCAGTAGAGCTTTTTGCCGTTGAGCAGTACGCTGCGGCAGGAGCTGCCGTCCCGGATCACGGGGAATTCTGCCCCGGTCTTGTCCTGCAGCTTGGTGCTGCCCAGCTGGCAGCTGCACTGACCGGTGCGGCCTTTGATGAGACAGTTTTCTGTGACCATCAGAGGTAGCCGTCCGTAAGCCAGAAGCTCGCAGGGGACAGCCTTGCTCACATCCCGGATCTGGGGCAGGGTCATTTCAAAGCTCAAGGTGGCGGACACCAGCTCCATCTGCCGGGTCATGTTCATGGCGGCAGAGTTGTAAAGGTTCAGTCCGAAATCGCCCCGGACTTCCATGCCGCACTCCCGCGCCGGCAGCAGAAGTCCCAGATTGCCTGCAAGGACCTGACGGATCCCCAGCCGGCGCAGCTCGGTCATGTGGCGCTTCAGCTGGGGCAGCTCCCCGTCGTGGACGATCCGGGGAAGCACCGGGCAAAGGGTTGCCCGTCGGGCCAGGTTTGCGGTGGCGTCCAGATCCTGCACCAGCAGGTGGATGGGCATGTACAAAACAGAAGGTGCCATTTTGAGAAGCCG
>JAGAMQ010000134.1 GCA_017624645.1 Oscillospiraceae bacterium | reverse complement strand
CTTTTTGTCAGTAGAACAGCAAATCAGAATAAATGGGATAGGGCCAGTAATTTTGCGGCGTCAGTTTTTCAAGGAGATCTGCACTCTTGCGGACACTTTCCATTGCAGGGACGATCACATCGCTGCAATACTCTGTGGCTTCCAGACTGGAGTTGCTTGGAATGTTTTTAAGATTTCTGTAAAGAGCTTCAGCTTGTTCATATAGCTTATCGCAACATTCAGATATCCGTGAAGCAAGGGAGGTTTCTGCAGCAGCGGCGATGCTGTCACCCAATGCAGCTTTCTTTAGGTTAATACTCTCCGCCAGATCTGAGGAGTATTTCAAGGCGGCAGGGAGGATTTGGTGCATGACCATATCCACCATTGTCCGTGCCTCAATATGGATCAGCTTGTTGTAGGACTGTAAATGGATCTCATAACGTGCCCGGAATTCTGCTTCTGTAAAAATACCGTGCTTGGTTACCAGTTCCATGTTTTTAGGACTGATATAACGGGGCAGGGCCTTTGCGGTGGAGGGGAGGTTGCTCAGGCCGCGACGGGCAGCTTCCTCCTGCCACTCCAGAGAGTATCCGTTTCCGTTAAAAATGATCCGCTGATGGTCTGTAAGTGCCTGGCAGATCAGTTTTTGTAGGGCAGTATCAAAGTCCTCCGCTTTTTCCAGATAGTCAGCAAACCGGCTCAACTCTTCCGCCATAATGGTGTTCAGGGCGATGTTGGGTCCTGCAATGGATTGGGATGAGCCGAGCATGCGGAATTCAAACTTGTTGCCGGTGAACGCAACAGGGGATGTACGGTTTCTGTCGGTGGTGTCCTTTGGGATTGCGGGCAGGACATCCACACCAATGCGCATAACACTCTTTTTGGGGTCGTTGTAGTTGGTACCGTTAATAATAGAGTCCACCACAGAGGTCAGTTCATCCCCAAGGAAGATGGAAATGATTGCCGGCGGTGCTTCGTGGGCACCCAAACGATGGTCGTTGCCTGCAGAGGCGACGGTGCAGCGGAGGAAATCCTGGTATTCATCAATACCTTTAATAAAGGCAGCCAGAAACACCAGGAACTGGGCGTTCTGTCTGGGGGTATCACCGGGCTTAAATAGATTTTTTCCGGTGTCTGTGCAAAGGGACCAGTTGTTGTGCTTTCCCGAACCGTTGACACCGGCAAAGGGCTTCTCGTGAAGCAGACAGACCAGATCATGCTTGGCAGCGCATTTTTTCATCACCATCATGGTCAGCTGATTGGAGTCGCAGGCGTTGCTGGCATCGGTAAAAATGGGTGCAAGCTCATGCTGACAGGGAGCACCTTCGTTGTGCTTGGTCTTAGAAAGAACACCCAGCCTCCAAAGCTGCTCATCCAGATCCCGCATAAAGTTGGAAACTCTGGTACGGATGGTGCCAAAGTAATGATCGTCCAGCTCCTGCCCCTTGGGAGGTGCGGCACCGAAGAGTGTTCGGCCGGTAAGACGCAGATCTTCCCGTTTCGCGTAAAAGGATTTAGGGATCAGGAAATACTCCTGCTCCGCACCAACAGATACCTGAACGCGTTGTGTCTCATGGTCTCCAAACAGCCGCAGGATTCTGACGGCCTCCCTGGAAACTTCGTCAATGGAGCGAAGCAGGGGTGTCTTTTTGTCCAGCGCATCCCCTGTGTAGGAGAAGAAACAGGTGGGGATATAAAGACTGCCATCTTTTACAAAAGCAAAAGCTGTGGGATCCCAGGCTGTGTAGCCCCGCGCTTCAAAGGTTGCACGCAGACCACCGGAAGGGAAGGAAGAGGCGTCGGGTTCTCCGCGAACAAGCTCTTTGCCGGAGAACTCCATGATTACCTTTCCGTCGCCGGTGGGAGTTATGAAGGAATCGTGCTTTTCGGCTGTGATTCCGGTCATAGGTTGAAACCAATGGGTATAGTGCGTGGCGCCCTTTTCGATTGCCCATATCCTCATGGCTTCTGCGATTTCATTCGCCACATCCAGTTGTAGAGAGGAGCCGGTCTGAATACAGTGTTTCCACGCACTGTAGATGTGATCGGACAGGCGTTGTTTCATGGTGGATTCATTGAATACATCGCTGCCAAAAATCTCTGTTACATTGATCGGTTGCTCCATGCAGGTCAGCTCCCTTGCAAAAATTCTCATTATAAATTCTATGCGATTATGGAAAAAAATGCAAGAACCATTTCATTAAAATATATTATTTCAAGAAACGCATCCTTGAAATTCCCTAGGAATAGGTATATAATAGCACCTAACATAGAAATGTTTGGGAAGGAAGATTTGTATGATCTACTCTGAAGCTACCGAGGTGCAGCTGAAAGCGGAATTTGATGTTGTAAATGCGCATTTTGAGACCTGCAAGGCACAAAATCTGAAGCTCAATATGGCACGGGGCAAGCCCTCCAAGATCCAGCTGGACATTGCCGGCGGTGTACTGAAGACTGTTCTGGAAGCTGATGACTGCTTTGTTGACGGTGTGGATGTGAGAAATTACGGTGAGCTTACAGGCCTTAAGTGTGCAAAGGAATATTGGGCTGATGTGCTGGGCTGCAAAGCGTCCCATATTTTTGTGGGTGGCGTCTCCAGCCTGAATTTTATGTTTGATGTGATCTCCAGGGCTTTTAGCCACGGACTGCTGCATAGTGAGCGTCCTTGGTGTAAGGAAGATGTAGTGAAGTTCCTTTGCCCCAGTCCCGGTTATGACCGCCACTTCACTGTAACGCAGTTTTTTGGTGCAGAGCTGATTGCTGTGCCCATGACTGCCGAAGGTCCCGATATGGATGTTGTGGAAGATTTGGTCAAGGATCCCCAGGTCAAGGGTATCTGGTGTGTCCCCAAGTACTCCAATCCTGACGGAATTATCTACTCCCAGGAAACGGTACAGCGTTTTGCCAATCTGAAGCCAGCCGCTCCCGATTTTGCCATTATGTGGGACAATGCCTATTGTGTACATGAATTTGAGGGAGATTTTGTGGAATTCCCGGATATCATTTCTCTGTGTGAAAAGGCCGGTAATCCGGATATGGTATATGAGTTTGCCTCTACCTCCAAGATTACCCTTGCTGGCGGCGGAATTTCTGCTATGGCTACCTCAGAAGCCAATATTGCTTACTTTACAAAGTTGTTCTCCGCACAGATGATCTCTCAGGATAAGGTCAATCAGCTGCGCCACGTTCGTTTCTTGAAGAATAAAGCACATACCTTGGAAATCATGAAAGAGCATGCAAAAATCATGGGACCCAAGTTTGCGGTTGTGGCACAGTACCTGGACCGTGAGATCAAGCCTTTGGGTATTGCAAACTGGAACAGTCCTAAGGGTGGTTACTTTGTCAGCTTTAACGCGATGCCCGGCACTGCCAAGCGCGCGCTTGCTCTTTGTAAGGAAGCCGGTGTGGAGATGACACCCGCAGGTGCCACCTATCCCTATGGCAAGGACCCACTGGACAGCAATATCCGTATTGCTCCCAGCCTGCCTCCTGTTGAGGAACTGGAAAAGGCAATGGATGTGTTCTGTACCTGTATCAAGCTTGCTGCACTGGAAAAATTGCTAAATGTATAATATTTGAAAAGGCAAGCACACGTGCTTGCCTTTTCTTTGTCCCGTCGCGGAAAAAGGGTTGACAAATGGTCGGGAACAGGGTATAATACTGGAGCATGTTCGCGAGAGTGTTGGAATGGTAGACAAGCACGTTTGAGGTGCGTGTGGTTTCGCCGTGTGGGTTCGAGTCCCATCTCTCGCACCAAAGAAGGGATACCCACTGGGTATCCTTTCTTTTATTGTATAAGAATACCACCGGAGTGCCGTTGGTTATGATTTATTCTATGACGGGACTCGAAGGGTCGGCACCGGTGCGTTGGCTGTCTTGCATCGACCTTGATTAATAAAATTTCAGTAGCAATCCATTTGCTTATGTGCTATAATCACCATCAAAGGAGGCGTGTTTATGGCCCGATTTTTCGTGACGCCGGAGGAGTTTTCCGGAGATTTTCTTGTACTTACAGGGGAAAATGCAGCGCATGGTAAGGTGCTGCGCCTACGTTCCGGGGAAGAAATTATAATTTGTGACGGCTGCGGTAATGAGCGCGTTTGCACTGTCAGTGATGTCAGTGACGGTCAAATAAGCCTCGTGGCGAAAGCTGTGGAACATAGCATTACAGAGCCTGCTGTGCAGGTCAGTGTTTATATGGCGTTTTCCAAGGGTGATAAGTTTGAACATGTGATACAGAAGTCTACGGAGCTTGGTGCCTATGAGATCATTGCTTTCCCGTCGGCAAGATGTGTCTCTAAGCCGGATGAAAAGAGTTTGAAGAAAAAGCTTGAACGTTGGCAGAAGATTGCAGCCTCGGCGGCAGAGCAATCCGGTCGCGGCAGGGTGCCGGGGGTGCTGGTTATGGGCAACTACCAGGAGGCTCTCTCCCGGGCAGTATCCTCTGACCTTGCGATCCTGTTCTATGAAAATGAACGTTCTACAACTCTTAAGATGGCATTGCAAAACACACCGTATCATTCTGTAAGTCTGTTGACAGGCCCTGAGGGCGGCTTGGAGTCCAGAGAGGTGGGGGAAGCGGTGTCTGCTGGTCTTCAGGTTTGCACCCTCGGTACCCGTATCCTGCGCTGTGAAACTGCGCCGTTGTGTGCATTGTCTGCGGTGATGTATGATTCCGGTGAGTTTTAAAATAAACGGTCAGACCGGCGGTCTGACCGTTTATTTACTTATGATATTTACTGCCTGCCTGAATAGATTCACTGCGATATAATTGTTCTAACACCATTACCCTTGCCAGATGATGAGGGAAAGTCATAGCGCTCATGGAAAGAAGAAAATCTGCCCTGTCCTTTATCCTTTTTGCAATACCGAAAGAAGAGCCGATCAAGAAACAGGCGCTGTTTTTGCCGGACAACTTAATGCGGCTGATCTTATCTGCCAAGGCTTGTGATGACAGACTTTTTCCTTCCGGAGTCAGGACACAGAACCATGTATTTTTGGGTAATTTTTCTGTGATCAAATCCGCCTCCCTTTGCAGAGCTGCTTCAATTTCAGCAGGGGAGGGGTTGTCCGGCAGGCGAAATTCCGGAAGCTCTATAATTCGGAACTGGCAGTATGCCTTCATTCTTTTTTCGTATTCAGCACATGCGGAAAGATAGAATTTTTCCTTTAGCTTTCCCATGGCGATTAAAGTAATTTCAAACATATTTTTTCCTCATGTAAAACAGAATATTTCCTTCTATAGATGATTATACTAAGGCTACAGCAGATTGTCAAACAGGAGGCTTTGGGATGAAGAAAAAGGGAATTGCAGGTACATTTATCGATTCGAAAATTCAGACAGACCCTTTCGGTAGCTATACCGGAAGACCGGCAGATCCCACGGACAAACCGGTTCAGGATGCGGATGATCTTTAGAAACGGCTTAACCAACTCGGTTAAGCCGTTCTTTGTCAAATACGTTGAGTTTT
>JAGAMQ010000133.1 GCA_017624645.1 Oscillospiraceae bacterium | reverse complement strand
CAAAGCCTTCTTTGAGAATACCTTTACTGCACAGTCCGTAAACCTCCGCAGGCAGGGATGTCATCTTTCGGATCATTTCGGGTAACGCAACAACACCTCGTTCCCTCACATATCTTCCTAAGACCCGTGGAAAGGAAGCTCTCAACCGGGGATGATAGACATCAATGCTGCCTCTTATGGAAGAGTCGGTGCAGATCATGCATCTGGGGTGAGCCAAAACAGTTTCCAAATCCTCTTCGTCCATTAGGAAAAAGCAGGCTTCACAATTCTGCTTGTTTGCTATCAGCATATCAAAGATGGTGTCGTAAACGTCTTTTCCGTGAATTTTTGCGATCTCGCTTAACCTGAGCCCTATGTATTCCGGGCAGGAAGGGCATACCGTGACCAACACCCAGCTCAAATCATCTGCACCGAACCTTTTTTTATGCATGCTTTTGATTCTTTCACGAATTACAGGATCTGCCAAGTTTTTTTCCATTGCGAGCCTGCCACCGGATTTATATTCCTTGGGAATGAATATTGCAGATAGATAGGTATCTGCCGCGGTGTATGGATAGGTATCACAATAAATATCGCACCCGGCTTGGTTGGCCTTGTCGATCATTCCAAGGGTAACGTTTACTTTCCCCCAGTTTTCTTTATACATAGCCTTGTGGTGAGAAAAAATGCCGCGAGCACCGGATGCTTTGATAACTTCTATATATTCCTCACAGGCCTCGACCAGTTTATCTCCCTCGTCCCGAATATGTGCCGATAGGATACCGCCGCACTCTGCGGCTACCGTTGCAAGATATATCAGCTCATCTGTTTGCGCAAAACAACTGGTCGGATATACCAATCCAAAAGAAATACCAAGGGCTCCATGCGCCATACCCTCTCTGAGCAGATTTCCCATTTCTTTTAGCTCGTCCTTTGACGGGGCACGATCAGACGACCCGATCACGGCGTTTCTCAGTGCGCTATGACCGACAAAGGTTGCAAGGTTTGAACCCAGTGGAACATCCTTGGCTATCTCAAGAAACGTTCCCATTGTTTTGTAAACCTGCGAGCTTTTGCCAAAAGAACCCACATCATAAGCTTTGTGTGTGATTCCGATCGGTGCTTTTGTTGCCCCACATTGCCCGCCAATAGAGGTTGTGATCCCTTGCTCCGCTTTTTCTACCTGGTCGGGAAACATCAGTATATCAGAGTCGGAATGACTGTGGGAATCGATAAATCCGGGCGTGACCGTAAGACCTTTGGCATCTATCACTTTTTTGCCGTCCGCAATGTTTTTAGCAATGCAGGCAATTTTACCATCCCGTATTGCCAAATCGGCAAAATAAGGCGATGCACCTGTGCCGTCTATGATTCTTCCGTTTTTAATAATCAAATCGTACATAAAAACCCCCGCCATTTATTGGTATGCAATTTAAAATGCGTTTGAATACGGCACCATTGTCATGATCCGGTAACACTTCTTCCATGTAAGTCCAATCATTAACGTATTTTATTAAGAATACTATAATTGGATTCCTTTGTCAAGCAATGGTGTAAGAGAAAAAGCGAGGAGTTTTTCTTTTTTGTTGCGGTATAATCTCCGCCTGTTTACAGATACTAACAGCGTAATTTGTAAAATTATTGTAGGGGACGGATTGCCGCGCCAGTGTGCGCACTGACTCGCAATGACAGAGGATGTCGATAGTCGCTGCGACTATCGTTTCTGCGTGTCATTCCGAGGGAGCGAAGCGACCGCGGGAATCCGTATCCCAACATCTGTAAAGGAGAAAGATATATGAAAGCAACTGGCATTGTCAGAAGAGTGGACGATTTGGGGAGAATTGTTATTCCGAAAGAAATCAGAAGAACCTTAAAAATCCGCGAGGGAGACCCTCTTGAGATCTACACAGAGAAGGACGGGGGTGTGATCTTCCGGAAGTACTCTCCCATGGGGGATCTGCAGGATTTTGCAAGCCAGCTGTGCGAATCCATCGGTGCCAACACCGGCCATGTGGCGGCGGTTTCCGATCGGGATTGCATCATTGCTCTTTCCGGCGCGCCCAAGCGGGAGCTGATGGACAAGCCCAATTCCCCGGAGCTGGAAAAGCTCATGGAGCAGCGCAGGAATTACCGCTATATTCCCGGAGAGACCATGCTCCGTGCCAGCGACGGCTCGGACAAGTATCACCTGGGTGTAGCGGCACCCATCCTGAGCCAGGGAGATCTTATGGGCTGCGTGATGCTGCTCATGGGTGAGGAAGGCAAGGCCATGGCAGAGGCAGATCAGCACCTTGCTCAGACCGTTGCCGGGTTCCTGGGCAAGCAAATGGAGAGCTAAAATCGCGGGGCTGCCCTGGGGCAGCCCCGTTGTTTTTTGCTGTTACAAAAGGAAATCGGGTGAAAAATACGTCAATTATACGGAAACAGGGGGAATTTTTCTATAAAATCCCAAAAAATCGGGTTGACAAACAGTAACAGATATGCTATAGTCTGTAACCGGTTGTAACCATTCGGATACAGGGTTGCAACCGGGAAGGAAAGGTATTTATGAGACCTTGTAAGTGGATTATCCGGATCCTCTGCCTTGTTTTGTGCGTAATTCTGTCAGTTCCCGCCCCCTTGGTAGGTGCGGTACCCGCAGAAGAGGTGGTACAGCAGCGCAGTGCCGGCACCATGACCTGTGCGGTACATAACAGCGCCTATTCCTCCTCCCCGGTGATCGGTCGGCTGGAGGACGGAACCCGTCTGACTGTGCTGGCCCAGCGGAAGGATTTCTATAAGATCGACTGCTACGACATGACCGGCTATATTGCCAGAAGCCAGGTGGAGCAGTTGGACGGAGAATATTATGTTAACTGCAAAGAGGGTTCGCCGGAAGTACAGACCATATCCTATATGACCCATGGGCAGCTGCTTTCTGTCCGGGACAGTCTGGTACGCAACGCCCGGAAGCATCTGGGCACCCCCTATGTTTACGGCGGCACCCGCCCCGGTGGCTTTGACTGCTCCGGTTTTACCGGATACCTCTACAGCAAGCAGGGTGTATCCCTGAACCGCAGTGCCGCGGATCAGCTTTCCGACGGCATCATCGTCCCCCGGGAGGGGATGCAGGTGGGCGATCTGGTGTTTTTCCGGGAGACCGGCAGCCGTAAGCTTGCCACCCATGTGGGCCTGTATGTGGGCAACAATCAGATCATCCATGCCGGCAACAAGGGCATTTCCTATGCCACGCTGTCCGGTGAGTATTACGGAGAGTATTTCCTCTGCGCCAGAAGGATCGTCACCGCCGGAACGGTGGAGGTGGAGCAGCTTCCCGCTGTGGATCTGGGAGCAGGTATGATGCGCACCGTGCAGGCATCTGCCCGGCGCACAAGTTGAATCCTCAAGCGGCTGCCTGACCGGCAGCCGCTTTTCCATTTATTGCTTCAGCACAGCGGTAAACAGAAATTGATTGCTACTTGTCAGCCCCGGCGCAAGCTGTTATAATGTATAAAAATCGACACAGGAGAAAGACAATGGCTTTTCAGAAAAAGGCTCCCCGGCTGGGGGAGAACAAAATGCGCACCATGCCTGTGGGCAGACTGCTGTTTTCCATGGCGCTGCCCCTGGTGATTTCCATGCTGGTGCAGGCCCTTTACAATGTGGTGGACAGCGTATATGTGGCAAAGTATTCCCAAAACGCCGTGACGGCGCTGTCCCTGGCGTTTCCCATTCAGAATCTGCAGATCGGCTGCTCCACAGGCATTGCCGTGGGTGTCAACAGCCTTTTGAGTAAATCTTTGGGGGAAGGCAACCGGGAACGGGCTAACAAAGCCGCCGGCAATGGCATCCTGCTGACACTGATCGTGGTGGCTCTTTTCATGCTATTCGGCGCTTTCGGTGCCGGTGCCTACTACGATATGCAGCCCATCAGCCAGGAGACCCGGCAGGCAGGTACGGAATATACCGCCATCTGCTGCATTTTCACCGCAGGTATTTTCGTGGAGATCCTGGGAGAGCGGCTGCTGCAAGCCTCAGGCCGGACGGTGTACACCCTGTACACCCAAGGCATCGGTGCGGTACTGAACATCCTGCTGGACCCTCTGTTCATCTTTGGCTTTGCCCCCTTGGGCATCCCCTCCATGGGTGCAGCCGGTGCCGCCGTTGCCACGGTGATCGGTCAGTGGGTGGCAGCGATCCTTGCGGTGATCTTCAATCTGACCCGGAACCCGGACGTCCGGTTCTCTGCCAAATATCTGCGTCCTCAGGGGGATGTGGTGAAGAAGATCCTTGCGGTGGGCGTCCCCTCCATGATCATGATGGCCATTGGTTCCGTGATGAACTTTGGCATGAATCAGATCTTTCTGGGATTCCCCAATATCGGCGAGACCGCTTCCGGTGTATTCGGCGTATACTTCAAGCTGCAAAGCTTTTTCCTGATGCCGGTGTTCGGTTTGAACAACGCCTCCATCTCCATCCTCGCCTACAACTATGGTGCCCGTCAGCCCAAACGGATCACCGGCACACTGAAATATTCGGTGGGAGCTGCCCTGGGTGTGCTATTGCTGGGTGTTCTGGTATTCCAGCTGTTCCCGGAGGTGCTGATGAGCATTTTCACCGACGGAGAGCAGACCGGTGCCGAGTTTATCCGCATCGGTGTCAGCGCCCTGCGCATCGTCAGTCTCCACTTCCCCATTGCCGCCGTGGGCATTGCCTTAGGTGCCAGCTTCCAGGCACTGGGCAACGGTGTCTATTCCTCCATTACCTCCCTTTGCCGTCAGCTTCTGGCGCTGCTCCCTGCGGCGTACCTTTTGAGCCTGACAGGGAATGTGGATGCCGTATGGTGGTCCTTCCCCATTGCAGAGGTAGTCAGCATCATCGTCACATTGCTGCTGTACAGCCGGATCTATCAGCAAAAAGTAAAACCCATGTTTGCACAGAAATAATCAAAACATCGGGAGGAAAGAAAAATGGACTTTATTACCGGTTTGAGGTGTTCTCTGATAGCACTGGCCATCATAGGTGCCATCAGCCTGTATGGGTATCTTTTCCGCAAAGAGCAGGACTGGATTCTCTCACCCCTTCAGGTTCTGACCGTGGGTGTTTTTGCTGCCCTTTTTCTGTTTTTCCTGCCTGTCTGCCAAGCCGGCGGAACACTGACCCAAATTCCTTTCGGCTATATCCTGGAGGCGCTGCACCGCACCCTGCGGATCTTTGTGGTAGATATTGATTTTACAGATGTTGCAGCCATACTGCAAAAGCAGCCGGAAAGCCTGCAGGCAGCTTATCAGGTATTGGGCGGTGTCCTTTATGCACTGGCCCCCGTATTGCTGTTCAGTAATTTACTGCTGCTGTTCCGGGATCTGTGGGCAGAGCTTCGGTTTTTCTATATCAGCTTCCGTCCCATCTACCTTTTTTCCCAGCTGAATGACAAATCCATTGCCCTGGCAGAGGATATTTTCCGCAATCCCCCCAAAGCACGATTCCCTTGGCTGCGCAGATGGGTGTGCCCCCCTGCCATTGTGTTTACGCAGGTTTGCTCCCAACAAGATCAGAGCCTGCTGGTCCGGGCAAAGGCGATCCGGGCGATCTGCCTGAAAAAGGATGTTTCCCGGCTGAATTTTTATGATAAATGGAGTCGGGTAGAGATCTTCCTCATTGGGGAAAAGGAAGACGAAAACGTCACCCAGTCCATCACCATCATGGACAAGCTGTCGGACCTTCACAAAAAGAATGTACAGCTTTATGTATTCAGCCGGAAAGAAAGCGATGGCTGTATCCTGGATTCGGTGGATTACGGCAATCTTGAGCAGGCGCTGAAGCGCCGGAAAATGCGGATGCTGCAAAACCGCAGCTGCTTCACCCTCCACGACGGCAAAAGCTTCAGTCTACGCCGGGTGGATGTGGTACAGCATCTCATATGGACCTCCGTGCCCCAAATGGACCTGTTTGCCAGGGCAAAACGCAACGGAGGCAACCTGTCTGTGCTGATCCTGGGCTTCGGCTCCTACGGACAGGAATTCTTCAAAACCCTCCTTTGGTTCTGCCAGTTTGAGGGGATTCACCTGAAGCTGACGGTCATCGACAAGGCGGACTCCCCCGACGCGCTCTCCCTCATCGGACACCATTGCCCTGAGCTGATGCTCCACAATCGCTCCGCTGCGGAAGGAGACGCCCAGTATGACATTGAAGTGCTGTCCGGTGTGGATATGCAGGGGGATACGTTCCAGCAAATGCTTTGCTACCACGGGGTAAACGCCCCCAAAGCCAAACTTGCCCAGCGGCTCCGGGAAACAGACCTTGCCTTTGTGAGCATGGGCGACGATGACCTGAATGTGGAAACGGCACTGTACCTGCGGACACTGATGGATCAGGTGGAAAATCGACCCTACCGGAAGGAAATGACGGCAGAGGATGAGACGGTTCAGATCTATGCGGTGGTTTTTGATGAGGTAAAATCCAAGCTGCTCCGGGCAGAGGAAAAGAACCGGAGAAAAGCTTCGGAGGACGGCTTCTTCCTGAAGAATCACAAAAATCAAAAATTACATATCTGCTTCCTGGGCGGTCTGAAAGAGCAGTTCTGCTATCAGCGGATCAACTGGCAGCTTTTGGAGCAGGAGGCCTACTACATCCACAGGGGCTGGGAAGACATTGAGGAGCAGACCTCCCAAGAAACGTCCCCGGACCACAATGATCCCGCCCAGGAGTGCCTTGAGCAGCTGAATTACCACAAATTTGAGTATTACCGCAATTCCTCCATCGCCAAGGCTCTGTACCAGAAGGCAGTTGCCCGGAACTTTGACGAAAAGGTGCGATGCCTTGAAAAGGGCCCATGGCAGACCTGCCAGTGCAAAAACTGCATCCGCAGGAAAAAAAGCGAGCATATGCGATGGAACGCTTATATGCGTGTTTGCGGTTGGCGCTACGGGCAGCGAAACGATCGGGCAAAGCTCCACGACAACCTGGTGCCCTGGGAGCGTTTGGAGGAAAACGACAAACGCAAAGACTGAACGCCCTGCTTCTCAACAGAGGGATCCCAGCGCTGCTACCACCGGTAATTCCATAAAAGATACCAGCGATGTCCGGAGAAATCCGGACATCGCAGACTGTCGAGAAACCCCAGTTTTGCGTCAAGCAAAACTGGGGTTCTTTTCTAATAAGGGGAAAAGCAGTGAAATAATACTGCAAATAGGGCTTGGATGGGTATCT
>JAGAMQ010000132.1 GCA_017624645.1 Oscillospiraceae bacterium | reverse complement strand
CTCCAATTTATTACTCCGGGCCTTTTGGCTCGAATGATTAAATGTAACAGTCCGGTGGACTGTTGCTCGCGACGGCTCGACGGAGCGAAACCTTTATTTTGCTTAGGCGAAATGCAAACGAGCCTCGTCACCCGCTCCAATAAAATAAAATAGGAACGCATTGCGTTCCTGTTTTTATAGACGGTACCGTGGCCAAGTGGTAAGGCAAGAGTCTGCAAAACTCTCATTCGCCAGTTCAAATCTGGCCGGTACCTCCAAAGAAAAAGGACATCCGCGAGGATGTCCTTTTTCTTTGGAGAAATGGAACAGACAGATTTGAAGATCAAGGATGCAACAGTCCGGTGGACTGTTGCTGCCACCAGTGCAAACACTGGTGGCTACGACTATTTTTGTCTGTGGCAAAAATGCAGACAAATCTGGCCGGTAGAACTAAAAAGGCAGAACAGCTTGTTAAGGAAATCCGCAAGGATGTCCTTTTTCTTTGGAGAAATGGAATAGACAGATTTGAAGACCGTGCGTCGTGTATCCGATAAATGTAAAATGTGTGTAAATTGCGGTCATTTTGCAATGTAAATCTTGCTTTTTTAACCCGGAATCGCTACTATTGTAATATAGTATAGGGGGGTGACACTGTGATTTGGTGTGTTGAGGATGATGCCAGTATTCGGGATATCGAAGTATATGCTTTAACCTCCACAGGTTTTGAGGCAAAGGGATTTGAAGACGGAGATTCTTTTTGGGAAGCTCTGCAAACGCACCGGCCGGAGCTGGTGATACTGGATGTTATGCTTCCCGGGAAGGACGGCGTAAGCCTGCTGAAAATGATGAAGGATTCCGAAACACTGGGAAAGATCCCTGTGATCATGGCCACTGCCAAGGGCAGCGAATATGACAAGATCCAAAGTCTTGATTTGGGTGCTGACGATTATCTTGTGAAGCCCTTCGGCATTATGGAGATGGTCAGCCGTGTCAAGGCGGTGCTGCGTCGATGCAGACCGGAAGCGCAGACGCGTCTTTTGCAGATGGAGGGTTTGGTGCTGAACCCTGAGGAGCATACTGTCACAGTGGATGGGAAACGGGTAATTCTGACATACAAGGAATATGCGCTGCTGCATCTGTTTCTGTCCCAGCCGGGGATTGCTTTCACAAGAGAGCAGCTGCTTTCCGATGTGTGGAACACGGAATACATGGGAGAGACCCGGACGGTGGATATGCACATCCGCACCCTGCGGCAGAAGCTGGGAGCCTACGGACATATCATTGAGACGGTCCGTAATGTGGGTTACCGTTTGGAGGGCAGGCATGACAAGTAAAATTTTTCACTCTACGGTGTTGGTGGCGGTATTGGTACTGCTCTGTTCTCTGGTGACCGTGATGGGTGTGCTCTACCGCCATTTTACCGGTGTACAGGTGGAGCAACTCAAGGATGAATTGAGCCTTGCTGTCACCGGAACGGAGCAGTACGGCAATGCCTTTTTGGAAAATGTGGAGGCCGACCGTTTTCGTATTACATGGATCGATACGGACGGCACGGTGCTGTTTGACACCCAGGCAGATCAGAATACCATGGAAAACCATGCTGACCGGGAGGAGATCCGGGAAGCCCTGGGAACCGGCTTCGGCAGTGCGGTGCGTATCTCCTCTACCTTGATGGAACAGACCTACTATGAAGCATGCCGCCTTTATGACGGCACCGTGCTCCGTGTTTCGGCAAATGGGGAATCTGCCTGGTCACTGATGCTTGGAATGTTGGGCCCGGTAATTTTGATTGCTGTATTGGCCATTGGAATTTCTGCATTTCTTGCCCGCCGGAAGGCAAATAAGATCGTGGAGCCACTGAACACCCTGGACTTGGAACGGCCGCTGGCAAATGATACCTATGAGGAGCTTTTTCCTTTGCTGCGCCGTATCAACCGGCAGCATTTGCAGATAGAATCTCATATGCGGAAGCTTCAGCGTAAATCAGATGAATTTGCGCAGATCACCTCCCACATGCAGGAAGGTCTGGTGGTGCTGGATAAACAGAGCAACATCCGTTCCATCAACGCCGCGGCAATTGGGATATTTCGGACGGATGACGACTGTGTTGGCAGCAGCTTTTTTCGGTTAAACCACAGCAACGCACTGCGTCAGGCATTAAACGATGCTCTGGACCGAGGCCACGGAACTGCCATGCTGGAGCAGGAGGGCAGGGTCTACCGTTTTGATATGAGCGGCATCCGATCCAACGGCAATTTGCTGGGTGCTGTGATCCTGGCGGTGGATGTGACCCAGGCACACAGTGGGGAGCAGATGCGCCGGGAGTTTTCCGCCAATGTGTCCCATGAATTGAAAACGCCCCTGCAGGGCATCATCGGCAGTGCGGAGCTTCTGGAAAGCGGTATGGTGAACCCTGAGGACGAACTCAGGTTTGTGGGACATATCCGCAAGGAGGCATCCCGACTGGTGAATCTCATTGAGGATATCATCCGCCTGTCCCAGCTGGACGAGGGTGTGGATATGCCCACAGAACAGGTCGATATGCTGGAATTGGCAGAGGATGTAAAGCTGCTGCTTAAAAACGACGCGGCAGAGAAGAATGTGGACATTAAGGTTTCCGGCGATGGCTTTTCCCTGTTGGGGGTGCGCCGTCTGCTCCATGAGATTGTCTATAACCTTTGTGATAATGCCATTAAATACAATGTTCCCGGCGGCACTGTTTCGATCCATGCGGAGGGTAACTGCCTGAGGGTGCAGGATACCGGTATCGGCATCCCGGATGCCCATAAGGAGCGGATCTTTGAGCGGTTCTACCGGGTGGACAAGAGCCATTCCAAGGCATCCGGGGGTACCGGACTGGGTCTTTCCATCGTCAAGCATGCCTCTGCATACCATAAAGCGAAGATCCTTCTGGAAAGCACCCCCGGAAAGGGAACCACAGTTACCATCCGTTTCCCGTAAATTAAAAAAGTCATCGTCTTCCGGTCCGGGGACCGGCGGGCGATGACTTTTTACATGGATTTTACAAAGGTTTTTCATGCTCTCTATGGTGTTTATAATTGGTTATACTTATAATAGAAACTGACGAAATAAGGAAAAGATACCAATAAATATTTCTACAAAGGAGAAAAATATGTCAACATACATTTTTAACATCATTACCCTGCTGGGCGGCCTTGCGCTGTTCCTGTTTGGCATGGATGTGATGGGTAAGGCTCTGGAGCGGCAGGCAGGTGGTAAGCTGCAGACGATCCTTGCCAAAATGAGCAGCAATGTATTCAAGGGCTTTTTGTTGGGTTTGGGTGTTACCGCTGTGATCCAGTCCTCCTCCGCAACCACGGTCATGGTGGTGGGTTTTGTTAACTCCGGCATCATGGGCCTCAAACAGGCAGTGGGCGTGATTATGGGTTCCAACATCGGCACCACCGTTACTGCGTGGATCCTGTCCCTTTCGGGACTGGAGGGCGACAGCTTCCTGATTCAATTCTTCAAGCCTTCTACTCTGGCACCTCTGATCGGTGTCATCGGCGTTGCCCTGTATATGAGCAAGTCGGAAAAGAAGAAGGGCATCGGTACCATCATGCTGGGCTTTATGGCACTGATGACCGGTATGGAT
>JAGAMQ010000131.1 GCA_017624645.1 Oscillospiraceae bacterium | reverse complement strand
TATTTCATCTTGACGATGGTGATGTCCAGGATCGTTTCAATGGCTGCCTGCTTGTCCTCCCAGGTCTTCAGGGGTATGCCCTGAGAGCTGAACTCCCAGACTGAAATACGAGGATTCTGTTTATCCTTGTACTTCCGTTTCAGAGCAGGTACCATATCGGTATGGTTCACAAGACCGATACTCCTAAGCTGATCCTGGGCTGCCTTCTTCCCAAGAGGAAACAGAATGAGTATGGTGAGGAATACACCGCCAACCAGCAGGTACACAGCAAATAAGTGCTGCATTACCAAGCTGGCTATAGGTGAAAGTAGTGCGGTGGTCTCTGCGGTCAAAGTGATCTCGTCTTGCTTGCTCCATACCAGGATTGCTCCCAAAATATAGAGGGCTACGAAAATCAGTTTCACAGGCGCATCGGAGGTGGAATTGGGTCTGGGGAGATGCTCCCGGAGACTGGAACGGCGTTGCAGCCGTTCCTTTTCAAACCGTCTCATGGGGAACCTCCCGTGGGGGCAAACCCCGGCGGAACTCTGTCACCGTATGAATACGCCGCAGAAATGCACGCCAGGTTTCCATCTCGTGCTTTTGGATATCACGGTATTGATCCTCCAGCGGTATGTTGGAGGTGATGTAAACCGTGTCAAAGCAAGCAACGCGGTCGCGGTATCGGGCAGGAAGTCTCAGTGGATAAATGTCCAGAAAGTTCAGCATCGCTGAAATGGGCACTTGGGAATGGAATTCCTCAAAAACGATTACAGGCTCTCCGTGGTAGTCGTCAAAACGAGCACCGGATTGTCCGCTGTAGTCGGTGATACGGTACACATCCTCCGGAGGGTGCTTTTCATAGATGCTCCGGGTCTTACCGGTGCCACTATCACCAAAGAGGTAATTTGTCTTCACCGGGCGGTTTTCCTTCCGGAATCTTTCAAAGAGCAGCTTCTCCCGCAGCGCATCAATGTCATTGATCTTAAAAGCAAAGCTGGGATCGTTTTCAATGATCTCTGTGGTGGAGTATCCGTCCTTTACATCCTGCATCAGCTGCGCCATCTTGGGGGATTTCTCCTGCGATGCCGAAGGCAGTGTGCCGAACTCCTTAAACGTGCCCTCTATACTGGTATTCGCCTTGTCGGTGTCCGCCCATTTTCCTTGCTTGCAGACATAATCCCGAATCTCCTTGGATGTTCCGGTGGCCTTGTCAATATGGGCCGTAGGAAATCGCTTCTTGACGGTGCCGAAACGCATAGGCGAGGATGAGTAGAGGTAAACATGGGTGTGAAGTGTCCCGGATGCGCCGATCTCGTCCGCCAGGCATGCATAGTCAGGATTAATACTGATTTTTAATTAAAACATTTAAGAATCCAGGTTCTGCCTGTGATGCTTGCGACAGTCTGGTTTGAGAGTGAACAGATGGTGTCAGAGAGACGATCCATGACTTTGCTAAGTGTCGCAAACACTTCATTACGAAATCCACGCTTTCGGATCTCTTTCCAAATCTGTTCAATCGGATTCATTTCCGGTGTGTAGGGCGGAATGTGGAACAGTTCGATATTCTCCGGAATATCCAATCCACCAGTCTTATGCCATGCTGCTCCATCGCAGCACAGCAAAATAATGTCATTGGGGTATGTATTGGACAATTCCCGAAGGAATACGTTCATGCAAGCGGTGTTGCACTTGGGAAGAATCAAAAAGAAATGATTCCCAGTAAGCGGTTCCACTGCCCCAAAGGCATAATAATACTCCCGGATATGATGGCAGGGCACACTGGGGCGAATACCTCTTTCACACCAGCAGTATTTTGGCTTGTTGATTCGGCCAAAGCCAGCTTCATCCTGGAACATCAACCGAACTTTTTTCCCGTTGTGGATAACTTTCAGTTCTTTGATTCGGGACTTAATTTTTTTGAGGCCGCGATGGTCTCATCATCAGCCTTTTTGGGGTGTCTGCTTCGGGGCATGACCTTGCGCCAGCCATGCCGGTGCAGGACAAAGTAGATCTGACTATCACTGATGGGATGGTCTACTGCTGCCTGATATGCGGCTTTGATCTCCTTGATCTCAACAAGTTCGCCCTTTTCGGCTCTTTCACGGAAAGGGGCCAGAATTGCGGCTTCCTCTTCCACAGTCATGTTTCGGTGATTGCCGCCATAATGATTGCCGGAGATTGCTTCAAGGCCATTCTTTCTATATTTCTCCACCAGTCGGGTAATAGTCGTGGGATAAAATCCAGTTTGTTCAGCTACTTCCTGTGCTTTCGCACCCTTGGCCCGCAGTTCCAGAGCCTTCAACCGAACCTCTGCACGCTTGTCCTTATTCTTTTTCCGTGCTTCTTCGATTGCTACGATTTCTTCTTCACTAAAGATATACTTCGATGCCATATGTTATCACCCTAATACATTATAGCATATGTGCACCTCGTTTAATAGGCTGTTTTATTAAAAAGTAGTATAAAATAGCACCGATGCTGATCCACTGTCGTTTGGATAGCCGTTCCCGGAAGAACAGGACACCAGCCAACGTTACAACTAGGATTGTGCCTACGCTGGAAGCAGGATAGGCAATAACCGCAGGGATTACTGCCAATGCACTCAGCATAAAACGGGTGGACACAAAATTGGGAATTGCAATCAGCAGACCAAACAGGATCTCCCATCGACCCATTCGCTGTTTCTTGTGACGCATCAGTATCGTACACAGTACCAGCGCCACAAAAAAGGTGTAAAACAGGAATTGAGGTTCCTGGGAGGCAGTTCCCAATTCTTCAAACACCTTG
>JAGAMQ010000011.1 GCA_017624645.1 Oscillospiraceae bacterium | reverse complement strand
TGAACTGGCAGACCTGGGCGTGGGAAAATGCCGTATGGCTGTGGCAGGAATTCCGGATCGGCAGCCGGAGGTGTCCCGGGTGTTGCATGTGGCCACCAAATTCCCCAATATTGCCCGTACCTACTATGCCTCCCAAGGCAGACAGATCGATATTATCCATCTTAACGGTTCTATTGAGATCGCACCGATCCTGGGGCTGTCCGATGTGATCGTGGATATCGTGGAAACCGGAAAGACGCTGAAAGAAAACGGGCTGGAGGTGCTGGAGGAGATCGTACCCATCAGCGCCCGGCTCATTGCCAATAAAGCAAGCTATAAATTCAAGACAGAAGCGATCCAAAAGATCGCCGACACTCTGTAAGGAGGGAATACTATGATCCGAATTCTTCCTTATGCCCAGACAAAGCCGGAGGAGGTTTTCGCCCGGGTAGAGCCGCAGGTGGATGTGACAGCCATCGTGCAGGACATTATTGCGGCAGTACGCAAGGAGGGAGACAAAGCGCTTTTGGAATACACCCAGCGCTTTGACCGGGCACAGCTGCAGACCATTGAGGTGACTGCGCAGGAGCTGGAAGAAGCCGTGACTTCGGTCGATCCGGCGTTTTTGCAGATCCTGCAAAGGGCGGCGGACAATATCCGTAATTTCCACAAGCATCAGATCCGAAGCAGCTTCCTTGTAAACGATACATGCGGCGTAGTCATGGGGCAAAAGGTGATTCCCATGGATCGGGTGGGTATTTATGTGCCCGGCGGCACCGCGGCGTATCCCTCCACCGTGCTTATGGACAGTATTCCTGCCAAGCTGGCAGGCTGCCCGGAGATCGTCATGGTCACCCCTCCCGGCAGGGATGGTAAGGTGGCGCCTGCCATATTGGCGGCGGCAAAGATCGCCGGCATCGATAGGATTTTTAAGGTGGGAGGAGCACAGGCAGTGGCAGCATTGGCCTATGGCACCGAATCTGTCCCCCGGGTGGATAAGATCGTAGGCCCCGGCAATGCCTTTGTGGCAGAAGCCAAGAGGCAGGTGTTTGGCAAGGTAGCCATTGACATGATCGCCGGTCCCAGTGAGATCCTCATCGTTGCCGACGCTGCGGCGAATCCCCGGTTTGTGGCGGCAGATCTGCTAAGTCAGGCAGAGCACGATAAGCTGGCAAGTGCGGTGCTGGTCACCGATTCTATGGAATTGGCACAGGCAGTGCAGGGGGAGCTGGAGGTGCAGCTGGCACGTTTGGAGCGTAAGGAGATCGCCCGAGCCTCCATCGACAACAACGGCAAGATCATCGTGGCAGATACTTTGGATGCCGCCATTGACATTGCCAACGCCATCGCTCCGGAGCATCTGGAGCTGTGCGTGGACAACCCCTTTGATTATCTGGATAAGATCCGTCATGCCGGCTCTGTGTTTATGGGCAAGTATTGCCCGGAGGCGCTGGGGGATTATCTGGCAGGTCCCAACCACACCCTGCCCACCAGCGGTACGGCACGGTTTTCCAGTCCTCTTTCCGTGGACGATTTTGTGAAGAAGACCCAGTATACCTACTTTACTCCCGAAGCCATGAAGCAGGTGGCACGGGATGTGGATGCCTTTGCCCGGACAGAGGGACTTACCGCCCATGCCCGTAGCGCAATGATCCGCTTGGAGGAAGAAGAATGAGCCGCTTTTTCAGCAATAAATATGCCCATCTGACCCCCTACACTCCCGGTGAACAGCCCCGGGACAGGCGGTACATCAAGCTCAATACCAATGAATCTCCCTTTCCGCCTTCACCCAAGGCACTGGAAAGGGCAGCGGCGGCAGCGGAAAATCTGCAGCTTTACAGCGATCCCACTGCCCTTGCCCTGAAGCAGAAGCTTGCACAGTGCAGCGGTGTGCAGCCGGAGCAGGTGTTTTGCAGCAACGGCTCTGACGAGGTTTTGTACTTTGCCTTTTTGGCATACTGCGATAAGAATACCCCGGCAGCCTTCCCAGACATCAGCTACGGCTTTTATAAGGTGTTTGCCCAGTTTACCGGCATTGATTACACCATGATCCCCCTGCAGGAGGATTACAGCATCCGGGAAGAGGACTATTTCTCCTTGGGTAAGACCATCTTTATCGCCAATCCCAATGCCCCCACCGGCAAGCTTTTGACCCTTGCCCAAATTGAGCGGATCCTGCAAAATAACCCGTCCAATGTGGTACTTATCGACGAGGCGTATATCGACTTCGGCGGCGAAAGTGCTGTGAAGCTGGTTGACCGTTACGACAATCTGCTGGTGACCCAAACCTTTTCCAAATCCCGCAGCCTTGCCGGCGGACGGCTGGGTATGGCGTTCGGTAATGCCAAGCTGATCCAGGATCTGGAAACGGTGAAATTCTCCATCAATCCCTATAATGTCAACTCCGTCACCATGGCGGCAGGCATCGGTGCTTTAGAGGATGAGGAGTATACCCGAAAGAACTGCGGGATCATCATGGAAAACCGGGCGTACACCGCAAAGAAACTGGAAGAAATGGGCTTTACCGTACTGCCTTCTTTTGCCAATTTTCTCTTTGCCAGCCCCCCCGGCGGGGATGGTGGCAGCTTGTATAAAGCGCTGAAGGACAAGGGGATCTTGGTCCGATATTTTGACGCGACCCGGTTGCGGGAATTCGTGCGCATTACCATAGGCACCCGGCAGCAGATGGATGCGCTGCTGGAGGCTACTTCCCAAATTTTGGAGGAAACACCATGAGAACAGCTAAGATCAAAAGAAATACAGCGGAAACGCAAATTACATTGGAACTGAATCTGGACGGTACCGGAAAAAGCACTTTGGCTACCGGCTGCGGCTTTCTGGATCATATGCTGACCTTGTTTGCAAAACACGGAAGATTTGATTTGTCCGTGTCCTGCAAGGGGGATACCTATGTGGACGACCACCATACGGTGGAGGACATCGGCATTGCTTTGGGACAGGCTTTTTTACAGGCTGTGGGCCAGAAGCGGGGGATCAACCGTTACGGCAGTATGACCCTGCCCATGGATGAAGCACTGATCCTTTCTGCGGTGGATCTGTCCGGCAGGAGCTATCTTGGCTATGAGCTGCAGATCCCCATGCAGAAGGTGGGAACCTTTGATACAGAACTGGTGGAAGAATTCTTCCTTGGCTTCGTCCGCAACGCTCTGGCAACCCTGCACATCCGCCAGCTGGCAGGTACCAACTCTCACCATATCATCGAGGGTGCTTTCAAGTCCGTGGCAAGAAGCCTGCGGCAGGCAGTGCAGGTAGATACTGCCTGTGCTGATGAGATTCCGTCCACAAAGGGAGTGCTGTAATGATCGCCATTGTTGATTACGGCGTGGGAAACCTCTATTCTTTGGAGCGCTCCTTCCACGCCATTGGAGAAGCCGTGACTGTATCGGCAGATCCTAAGGTGCTCTCGGGTGCAGACAAGATTTTGCTTCCCGGCGTAGGTGCCTTTGGGGACGCGGCGGAAAAGCTCCGGGCAACCGGCTTGGATCAGCTGGTAAAGGAGCAGGCAGCACAGGGAAAACCCTTAATGGGCATCTGTCTGGGTATGCAGCTTTTGTTTGAGGAAGGCCATGAATACGGAATCCATAAGGGGTTAGGTCTGATTCCCGGACAGGTTCGTCCCATCAGCGAGGTCATTCCCGGAGATTTAAAGATCCCCCATATGGGTTGGAACGCCTTGGAACTGGCAAAATCCAGTCCTTTGATGAAGGATGTGAAGCAGGGAGACTGTGTCTACTTTGTTCACTCTTTCCATGCAGCCAACTGCCGGGATCATGTCATCGCCACGGCAGAGTACGGTGCGCATTTAACAGCTGCTGTGCAGAGGGACAATGTGTTCGGCTGCCAGTTCCATCCGGAAAAAAGCGGCGCCGTGGGACTGAAGATCCTGCGTTCCTTTGCGCAAATGAAGGGGTGAGTGTATGAAAATCTATCCTGCCATTGATTTATATGAAGGGAAGGCGGTCCGCCTCCTCCGGGGCGATTATGCCCAAATGACTGTTTATGACGAGGATCCTGCCCGGGTGGCATCCGATTTTGCCGCCAAGGGTGCCCAGTGCATCCACATGGTGGATCTGGAGGGTGCCAAGTCCGGCACAACCCCCAATCTTTCTACCATTTGTCGGGTAAAGGAGCAAACGGGGCTTTTTTGTCAGGTGGGTGGCGGTATCCGTTCTATGGAAACCGTCAAGACCTATCTGGATGCCGGGCTGGATCGGGTGATTTTGGGAACTGCCGCAGTGGCGGATCGTTCATTTGCCGAAGCGGCGGTGGCTGCCTACGGAAATAAAATTGCCATCGGTGTAGATATCAAGGACGGTTTCGTGGCTGTGAAAGGCTGGACAGAAAAAAGCAGTCTGGAAGCCTTTGCCTTCTGCCGGGATATGGAAGCCATTGGTATCGAGACTTTGATTTGTACGGATATTTCCAAGGACGGAGCTATGCAAGGTCCTAACCATGACCTGTACAGCCGCCTTTCCAAAGAGCTGGGCATGCAGATCATTGCCTCCGGCGGCGTGTCTTCTATGGAGGATGTGAAGCGCCTGGCGGCAATGGACATCCACGGTGCCATTGTGGGCAAAGCCTACTATACCGGTGCCATTGATCTGGCAGAAGCCATCGAGGTAGCAAAATGATCACAAAACGAATCATTCCCTGTCTGGATGTAAAGGACGGACGGGTGGTCAAGGGCGTAAATTTTCAAGGGTTAAGTGATGTTTCCAGCCCTGTGTCCCTTGCGGAATACTACAGCGCCGCAGGTGCCGACGAGCTGGTGTTCTATGACATCACCGCATCCTCCGACGGGCGGAAGCTCTTCACGGATATTCTTTGTAAGACAGCGGAATCCGTGTTCATTCCCTTGACGGTAGGCGGTGGTATCAATACCGTAGATGACTTTGACCGGGTGCTGAAATGCGGTGCCGATAAGGTCAGTGTCAACTCCGGTGCCATCCGGGACCCGGATCTGATCCGCCAGGCGGCAAAGCGCTACGGCAATCAGTGCGTGGTTTTGTCTGTGGATGTGAAGCGGGTGGACGGAGAATTCCGGGTCTTTGCCAAGGGCGGCAGAGAGGATACCGGCATGGAGGCAATTTCGTGGATTCGCCGCTGTGTGGAAATGGGCGCCGGTGAGGTGGTGGTCAATTCCATCGATACCGACGGCGTCCGGGGCGGTTTTGACCTGCCTATGCTGGAAGAGGTCTGTAACGCTGTGTCTGTGCCGGTAATCGCCTCCGGCGGTGCCGGCGGTATCCAGGACTTTATAACCCTGTTCCAAACACTTCCCAAGGTGGACGCGGGACTTGCCGCTTCTATCTTCCATTTCGGACAGGTAAAGATCAGCGATTTGAAGGAAAAAATGGCGGTTGCCGGAATCCCCACCCGCCTGTAAGGAGTATAGCTATGATCAATATTGAGGAACTGAAATTTGACGAAAAGGGTCTGATCCCTGCCATTGTGGTGGATGCAGTGAGCAAGCAGGTGCTGACCCTTGCCTACATGAACAAAGAAAGCCTGCAGATCTCCTTGGAAAAAGAAAAGACCTGCTTCTTCAGCCGCTCCCGTCAGGAGCTGTGGCTGAAAGGGGAGACCAGCGGCAACTATCAGAACATCGTGTCCATTACCGCCGACTGCGATAAAGATGCACTGGTGGTGGTGGTAGAGCCGGAGGGCCCTGCCTGCCATACGGGCACCCATTCCTGTTTCCATAACCCCCTGTGGGAGAGTGAAAACCGCCATGAATTCTCCTATGAGGGTCTGATGCAGCTCATTGAGGGCAGAAAGATCGAAAAAAAAGAAGGCTCTTATACCACCTACCTCTTTGAAAAGGGCATCGATAAGATCCTGAAAAAGGTAGGCGAGGAATGTACCGAAGTCATTATTGCCGCCAAGGCAGACGACCGGGCGGAAACGGTGTACGAGATCGCGGACCTTGCCTACCATGTGATGGTGCTGATGACCCAGATGGGTATTTCTCTGGAGGAGATCCACAAGGAACTGGCAAGTCGCCACGTTATCGATCACAAGGTCAAGCAGGAGAAAATGACATAAAAAAAGAGGTCAACCGACCTCTTTTTTCTATATGTTCAGATGTTCTCGTCCTCATTTTCAAGATCGTCGTCATGGATGTTCAGAAAACCTACGGATAGAAACAGACGGTCCTCGGATAAGGCGTACCGGGTAAAGCTCCAGGCTGTCCCATAAAACGCTTGTGGGCCTTCTTCTGGATATTTTCTTTGCAATTCCCAAAGAATGTGTTATACTAAATAAAATACTCGCTGGAGGGCTCGAAATGTTGGAGTACATTCGATTGGCGTGTGCTGTGCCCAGGGTGGCACTGGCGGATGTAAAGACCAATACCCAAAGGATCTGTGATATGATCGCACGGGCGGATGAAAAAGACTGCGATGTGGTCACCTTTCCGGAACTGGCACTTACCGGCTATTCTTGCGGCGATTTGTTTATGCAGCAGAGCCTGCTGGAAGAAACCCGGGAAGGCCTGGTGCGGTTGCTGCGCTGCAGTCAAGAATACCCCGGGGTAACAGTGGTGGTTGGACTGCCTTTGGAGATTGACGGCGCGCTGTATAATTGTGCCGGGGTGATCGCCGGGGGTGTTCTCCGGGGGTTGGTGCCGAAAACCTATATTCCCAACTATAACGGCACCGGGGAAAAGCGCTGGTTTGCCTCCGGCGATTGTCTTTCCCGGGATGCGATTTGTGCCTGGGAACTGGGAATCGAGGGAGATTACGGCGTCCCGGTAGGCGGCAGAAATGTCTTTACCATCGGTGACGGCACTGTGCTGGGGGTAGAGGTGTGTGAGGATATTTGGGCACCTGTCCCGCCTTCTTCTTTGCTGGCTTTGGGCGGTGCGGAGGTTGTCGTCAATCTATCTGCATCTCCGGCACTTCCCGGTAGACGGCAGATCCGTATGGATAAGGTGCGTTTGCAAAGCGCCGGTGCAAAGTGCGTGTATGCCTACTGCTCTTCCGGTTATGGCGAATCCACCCAGGATACGGTATGCAGCGGCTACAGCATCATCTGCCAGAACGGTAAGGTCCTGACAGAAAGGGACCGCTGTGTGGACGGGGATTATCTGCTTATACAGGATGCGGACTTAGGGGAGATTCGTTCCGCCCGCAGACGCAACACCACCTTCCGGGATTCGGCAGCGCAGTTTTCCAAATTGCTGCCGGTGAAACGGCAGTTTGCCGGAAATACAGCTTTGCGTTCCGACGGTGCTTTCTACGGGGTCAATAAGCTGCCCTTTATCCCCGGGGAGCGAAACGAGCGCAGACAGTGGTGCCTTGAGGTGTTTGACATTCAGGCGGAGGGATTGAAGCATCGGCTGGAAACGGTGGGTGCCAAGGCGGTCATTGGCATTTCCGGAGGACTGGACTCCACACTGGCACTTTTGGTGGCGGTGGAAGCGGTGCGCAGAATGGGTAAGCCCATGAGTTGGATTCACGGC
>JAGAMQ010000130.1 GCA_017624645.1 Oscillospiraceae bacterium | reverse complement strand
CCTTGCCAAGTTCTTTCGCATAAGGATGCGGTTAATGACAGAGGATTTACCAACATTTGATTTTCCGGCGAAAGCAATCTCCGGATACTTCCGTGGGGGGAAATCCTTTGTATTGGCTGCGGAGATCAGAAAATTTACATTATGAAGGTTCATAACAGGTCCTCATTGGCGGATGCCGCTACGATGATTTTTTTGTCGTACTTCTTCAGGAATGTCCTTTAGGATCGGCGGATCAATGGACGCGTTACAGTTTAATGCTGTGCTTAATACGGTATCCACGTTGTCCGTAACAACAAAATGCAGTGCTTTACGCACAGTCTGATCGATTTGCTCAAGATCCTTCTCGTTATCCTTGGGGATGATTACGGTAGCAATACCATGGCGAAGGGCTGCCATGGTTTTTTCCTTCAATCCACCAATGGGAAGGACTCTGCCGCGTAGAGAAATTTCGCCGGTCATGGCAACATTGGAGCGGACAGATCTTCCGGTGAGCGCCGATACGATGGCTGTGCAAACTGCAATACCTGCCGAAGGACCATCCTTGGGGACTGCCCCTTCCGGGAAATGGACATGGATATCCTTTGTTTTGTAGAAATCCGTAGAGATATCCAGTTTTTGTGCGTTTGCGCGGATATAACTCATTGCAGCATGGGCAGATTCCTTCATAACATCTCCCAAATTGCCGGTCAATTCAAGCTTTCCGGAACCCTCCATTACGTTGACCTCAACCTCCAGGGTTTCGCCGCCAACGGATGTCCATGCAAGTCCGGTTACCACACCCACGGTATCGCCGCCGGGAAGGCGATCCGGAAGAAATTTGCGGGTGCCCAAATACTCCTCTAAATTAGATCCTGTCATTTGCAGTCTTTTGGGAGCATCCACATCCAGCAGCCTCATTGCAGCCTTTCTGCATATTTGCGCAAGCATACGCTCAAGATTTCTTACACCGGATTCTCTGGTGTAGCAGAAGATCACCTCACGCAGCGCATCGTCAGAAAGACGAAGCTGTGACTTTTTTAAACCGTGCTTCTTTAACTGCTTTGGTATTAGATGATTTTTCGCAATCTGAAGCTTTTCTTCGTCGGTATAGGATCCCAACTCAATGATCTCCATACGGTCCAGCAAGGGTCTGGGGATCGTATCTGTGGTGTTGGCTGTGGTAATAAACATGACATTACTTAAATCAAAAGGAATCTCCAGATAATGATCGCGGTATGTCTTGTTTTGTTCGCTGTCCAAAACCTCCAGCAATGCAGCGCTGGGATCGCCCCGATGATCGGAACCCATTTTATCCACTTCGTCCAAGAGGAGCACGGGATTTTTACTTCCCGCTTGGATCATTGCAGCCAAAATTCTTCCGGGCATGGCACCTACATAGGTTTTTCTGTGTCCGCGGATATCTGCCTCGTCGTGAACACCACCCAGTGCGATACGGGCCATCTTACGGTTCAGACTTCTTGCCACGGAGTAGGCAACCGATGTTTTACCTACACCGGGAGGGCCAACAAGACACAGAATCTGCGGAGGCATTTCCGGCGCAAGCTGGCGGACGGCAATGGTTTCTAGGATGCGTTCTTTAACTTTCTCCAAACCAAAATGATCCTGGTCCAGAATCTTTTTGGCGGTCTGGATATCGATGCGTTCTTTGGTGGAAGTGTTCCAGGGAAGCTCCAGAACGGTATCCAGGTAGTTTCTCAATACAGAAGCCTCGGCGGAGCCAAAGGGCTGCTTCTTTAGACGCTGGATGTCCCGAATCACTTTCTCTTCAGATTCAGAAGGCAGATTCAGCTGGAGGATTTTCTTCTCGTATTCGGCGAATTCGGATTGCTCATCCCCTTCTCCCAGTTCCTCACGGATAGCCTTCATCTGTTCGCGCAGGTAGTAATCTCTTTGCTCCTGGTCGATCAGGGATCTTGTCCGTTCCTGAATGTGGGATTCGATTTCCAGCATTTGAACCTCTTGCTGAAGGAAACGCAGGACGTTCTCCAAACGCTTTACAGGGTTAATTTGGGCAAGAAGTCGGGCTTTGTCCCGATAATCGATCCCGGAGTGCTGAGCAATGGTATCAGCAATATAACCGCAGTCATCGGATGCCATCAGCTTCAATTGAACACTTTGGGCAGGTTGTTCGGATGCATCCACATAGCTTCCGTAGAGGATGTTTGCTTCTCTGCAAAGTGCGCGGGTATGAAGACTTTTGGGTGCCGGAATCTCGTCAACAACGGAAACATCACCTGCCAGAAAGGGCTCTGTTTGGGTAAGGGCATGGACTTTTGCCCGATAAAGCCCATTTACAAGCACACGGATATTTTCACTCTGGGATTTTAAAATCTGCTTGACTTTTACAACTGTACCAATGGGATACAGACCGTCAAAACCAGGGTCGTCGTCCAAAATATCTTTTTGTGGGACAAGGATTAAATGTTGATCCTTTTTCATGGCGCTTTCCAGTGCCATGGCGGATTTTATGCGGCCAACTTCAAAATGGACGGTCTGATCGGGAAAGATCGCCAGTCCACGAAGGGCCAATACCGGTAAATTTCCGGAAACGAATTTGTCGCTCAATGGGGTCAACTCCTTCCAAAGGGAGAAAATGGGGGTAGCTGAACTACCCCCTGAATTCAGTTGTTTACTAGCTTTCCGGAACGGGGTTTGGAACTGCTGCGCACCAACTTGGGTTCGCCTCCATTAATGCACTCCGGAGTGATCACAACTTTTTTGATGGTCAAATCAGAGGGGATCATAAACATGATCTTGGTCATGGTTTGCTCCATCACAGCCCGCAGTCCACGGGCACCAATCTGCCGTTCAATTGCCTTTTGCGCAACCGCTTCCAAGGCTTCAGTGGTGATCTCAAGGTCAACATCATCCATTGCCAGCAATGCTTGATATTGCTTGGTCAGTGCGTTCTTAGGCTCTGTGAGGATCCTAACAAGGTCTTCTTTTTTCAGATCCTGCAAAGTGGTAATAACAGGCATACGGCCTACCAACTCGGGGATAATTCCGAACTTCAAAAGATCATGGGGCTGGACCTGTGCGAAGAGCTTGCCCAGATCACGGTTTTTCTTGCTTTCCACAGGGGCATCAAAGCCGATGGCGGACCGGTCGGTCCTGGCTTCAATGATCTTATCCAATCCGTCAAAAGCGCCGCCACAGATGAAGAGGATGTTGGTGGTGTCTACCTTGATGGTTTCCTGTTGGGGATGCTTTCTTCCTCCCTGAGGGGGAACATTCGCAATCGTACCTTCCAGAATCTTAAGCAGGGCCTGCTGGACACCCTCGCCGGATACATCCCGGGTTATGGAGGTGTTCTCACTCTTACGTGCGATCTTGTCCATTTCGTCAATGTAGATGATACCGCGCTGAGCCAATTCTACATCGAAGTCAGCTGCCTGCAAAAGCCTCACAAGGATGTTCTCCACATCGTCACCCACATAGCCAGCTTCCGTCAGTGTTGTGGCATCAGCGATGGCAAAAGGAACATTGAGGATCTTTGCAAGGGTTTGTGCAAACAGGGTTTTACCGGAACCGGTAGGACCGATCATCAAAATGTTGCTCTTTTGCAGTTCCACATCCATTTCCTTTGCGAAATAGATTCGCTTATAATGGTTGTAAACAGCTACGGACAATGCGATTTTTGCCTCGTCCTGTCCAATGATATAGCCGTCCATATAAGCCTTCATTTCCATCGGGGTGGGCAGCTTGTCAGGGGTGGTTTCAGCGGCTTCTGTCTCATGGAGCAGGTCGCAGCAGGCATCTACGCAATCACTGCAGATATATACACCGGGACCGGCAATGATTCTTGCCTCATGCTCCTGCTTGCCACAGAAAGAGCAGCAAATCTTCTGTTCTTCATTTTTTGCCATGAAGGTGTTTCCGCCTTTCAGTGGTTATTTGTGATGCTCGATCACACGGTCGATCAGGCCGAAAGCAAGAGCTTCCTCTGCAGACATGAAATTATCCCGTTCGCAGGCGTCTGTGGTTTCCTCTACGGTTCTGCCGGTATTCTCGGCAAGGATACGGTTCATCCGCTTCTTGATGGTCTCCAATCTTTTCAGATGGATCGCCATATCGGTGATCTGTCCCTGGGTGCCTGCAGAAGGCTGATGGATCATGATCTCAGCGTTGGGCAGTGCCATACGCTTTCCTTTGGTGCCGGCGGACAGCAGGAATGCGCCCATGGAGGCCGCCATGCCAACGCAGATGGTTGCCACATCGCACTTGATGTACTGCATGGTGTCATAGATCGCCATACCGGCAGTGACACTGCCACCGGGGCTGTTGATATAGAACTGAATGTCCTTATCGGGATCCTGTGCTTCCAAATAAAGCATCTGGGCCACGATCAGACTGGCAGTGGTATCATTGACCTCTTCGGAGAGAAAAATGATACGGTCGTTCAGCAGCCGGGAGAAAATGTCGTAGCTGCGCTCTCCGCGGCTGGTCTGCTCAACAACATAGGGAATAAAACTCATGGTTATGCTCCTTTCAGGGTTTGAAACATTCTAACCATTCAGGAGAGGACTTATTCCTCGGTCTTCTCCTCTGCCTTGGGGGCAACAGCAACGGCTGCGTCAACGATCACCTTGACAGCCTTGCGGGTCTCCAGGCTGGACTTGATCTCCTCGGCAGGAACCATGGTCTTGATCTTTTCGATCTCCATGTCGTACTGCTTTGCCATGGACTCAAATTCGGCTTCAATCTCTTCCTCGGTGGCGGTCAGTCCCTCAACCTCGATGATCTTGGTCAGAGTCACATTTGCCTTTGCCTGCTTCTCAGCAGCAGGACGGAAAGCTTCACGCATGGTGGCCATATCGCCGCCCATCATCTTTGCATATGCGTCCATGGAGTAGCCACTCATCTGCAGCTGGTAACCGAAACGCTCCATCTGGTTGTCCAGCTCGCTCTCAATCAGGGCCTTGGGCATCTCAACGGTAGTGTTCTCGGCAGCCTTCTCGACACAAGCCTGCTCAAAGGCGGAATCAATTTGCTTCTGTGCGGTCTCCAGGGCCTTGGCACGGATATCGGCCTTCAGCTCCTCCAGGGTCTCAAACTCGGAAACGTCCTTTGCAAACTCGTCATCCTTTGCAGGAACGTTGGTCACGGTAACCTTGTTCAGCTTCACATGGAAGACGACGGCCTTGCCAGCCAGCTCTGCGTGGTAGTCCTCGGGGAAAGTAATGTCAATGTCCTTCTCCTCGCCGGCAGTCATACCAACGATCTGCTCCTCAAAACCGGGAACAAAGGAACCGGAGCCCAGCTTCAGATCGAAGTTTTCGCCCTTGCCGCCCTCAAAGGCAACACCGTTGTCAAAGCCTTCGAAGTCGATATTGGCAGTGTCACCCATCTCGGCAGCACGCTCAACAGTCTCGGTAGATGCAACGTTCTGGGCCATACGATCCAGCTCAGCTTCCACCTGCTCGTCGGAAACAGCAGCCTCTGCCTTTTCTACCTCAATGCCCTTGTAGTCGCCCAGGGTAACCTCGGGGTAAACCTCGGTGGTGATGGTAATGGTAACGATGTGGTCGTCGCTGATCTGCAGATCAGTCAGGTTGGGACGGCCGATAGCCTTCAGCTCCTGCTTAACAACAGCCTCTTCGTAGATCTCGGGGAAGATCTCCTCCAGACCGTCTTCATAGAAAACGTGTGCACCGTACATTGCCTCGATCATCTTCCGGGGGGCCTTGCCCTTACGGAAACCGGGGATCATGATGTTCTTACGGGCCTTCATATAAGCCTTCTGAACGCCGGACTCCATCAGTTCCTTGTCGATCTCGACAACGACGGTAACCTCGTTGCCCTTCTTTTCAGTGCTCTTGATGTTCATTTTTATATCCTCCCAGTAATCCGGGTCAATTTTGCGACCCTTCATATACAAATTTTGCATCCGATATATTCTAGCAAAAAAAGTAGTAATTGTCTATAGTTTTTTGAAAAACTTTAAGAAATTACACAATATGGCTTGAAATCCAGCCGATCGGCGGAAACAAGCTTAAATTCCACGCTGTCCCAAAGCCCTTCCAGGGCCAAACCGTGACTTTGACCGTGAAGATGACCATAGAAACAGCGCCGGACCTCGTATTGCTTCAAAAGTTGCAGAATTTCCGTACATTCATAACCCTTGTAACGGGGTGGGTAATGAAGAAAGACCATTTTAGGAAGGTCTCCGGCTGCCTTTAAGGATGCTTCCAGACGGAGCAGTTCCCTTTTAAAAACTTTTTCGTCATGGGTTCCGCTTTTTTCTTCTTCGTAAAACCAGCCTCGGGTTCCGCAAATTGCCCATCCGTCGTACTCGTAAAAGTTGTTATTAAGAATGTACTGATCCGAAAAACCCTTTTCCTTGCAAAAGTTGTAAAACTTGGATGCGGTGCTCCACCAATAATCGTGATTTCCTTTAAGAATGATTTTTTTGCCGGGAATCTCGTTGATGAATGAAAAATCCGCAACCGCTTCCTGCAGGTCCAATGCCCATGACAGGTCTCCTAAAAGGACTGTGGTGTCTTCGGGCTTGATCATTGAGAAGGCTGTTTTCAGCTTCTCCATATAACCCACCCAGGCCCCGCCAAAGATATCCATTGGTTTTGGCGCGCCAAGACATAGGTGCAGGTCGCCTATTGCATATAGTGCCATAGGTACCTCCTAACCTCCGTTTTGAAGACGAACAATATCTTCAAAACCAAGACCTGTTGCTTTGTGCAGTGTATTTTGGCAGGTAGATGGGGCGTCGTATATGAAAAGAACGGTGGGACAGCTCTCCCCTGCCTTGGCTCTGTAATCCTGTAGCCCGGCATAGCAGATGGCACCAAGAGGAGTGGTAAGGTATTGATTGGTTCTGTAAATGCTGTTAATTGTGGTGTTTATGCGTTGTTCGCCAACCACCGCGGCAAACAGACCGTTACCGATGACAGGAAGCTGTTCATCTGAAACAGTATAAACGCCGTGTCTTTCACAGGCACTGTGAAAACGCAGCACTTCATCTACCCCAAATATGTTATGGATCAGACGTTCTGCACCGAGCTTTCGATCCGGGTTCAGTATACTGGTTCCCATTTCTGCTCTGTTAATCAAATCCCAGAGGGCGCTGTTATCCTGCGTGCAAAGAACAACATTACCAACAGGCAATCCCATTTTTTTTGCGTACAGTGCAGCCATGGGCGCGGTAAAGTCACCCACATCAACAGATAAATCAAAAGACTGCTCCGGCGCCAACACGTCTTGCTGCAAAGCGCAGCCGTAAACACCAAAAAGGACTGCAATATGGATCGCGATTCGAGGCCAGCTTGGGGCGGAAGGTACATCCGGTGCCAATTTGGAGAAAAGGCGATTTTCGATGTAGGCGTATCTGGACTCCAAATTGTGCCAGAGCTCCGCAGAGAAGATCTTT
>JAGAMQ010000129.1 GCA_017624645.1 Oscillospiraceae bacterium | reverse complement strand
GGTAGTTGTGTGGTCGGCAAACCACTTCCACTATAATGGGGAGCCTTTTTCTTGTCTACTTCACTTCTCGCTAGAAGCTATTTTTTGTCCCCCGGCAGAGCCGGGGGTTGCCTTTGGTCCAACCAACGCAACACAGGGACTACCCGAGGGTAGTCCCTGTGTTTTATATTATCCGTCATAGCCTTGGGGATGGGTGCTGTGCCATTTCCATGCAGAAGCCACAATGGTCTCCAGATCCCCAAACCGGGGATCCCAGCCAAGGAGCTTTCTTGCCTTTTCTGAGGATGCCACCAGCCGGGCGGGGTCCCCTGCCCGGCGGTGACAGACCTGCGCGGGAATGGGATGACCGGTGACCCTACGTGCCGCGTCAATGACCTGCTTCACCGTAAAGCCTATGCCGTTGCCCAGATTGAACACATTGCTTTCCTTTCCAACCATCAGATAGTCCATGGCAAGAATATGTGCCTGGGCAAGGTCCGTCACATGGATATAATCCCGAACGCAGGTGCCATCAGGGGTATCGTAATCCTCACCGAAAATGCTGATCTTGTCCCTGCGTCCATTGGGCACCTGCAGGATCAGGGGGATAAGATGGGTCTCGGGATCATGCGCCTCGCCGATGTCTCCGGCGCTATCTGCCCCGCAGGCATTGAAATACCGCAGCGCCACATACCGCAGCCCGTGAGCCTGTGCCGCCCACTTCATCATATGCTCCATTGCCAGCTTGGTCTGACCGTAGCAGTTGGTCGGTTCTGTGGTATCCTCCTCTCCAATGAGGATCTGCCCGGGTTCGCCGTAAACGGCGGCAGTGGAGGAAAACACGATCTTATCCACCCCATGGTCCACCATGGACTGGAGCAGCACTGTGGTGCCCCACAGGTTGTTCTCATAATACTTCAGGGGCAGCCTCATGGATTCTCCCACCAGAGAGGACCCGGCAAAGTGGATCACCCCCTGAACATCCTCCTGCCCAAAGAGCCGGTCCAAGGCCTGCCGGTCCCGGATGTCCAGCTGGTAAAACCGCGCCTTGGGATCCACAGCCTGCCGGAAGCCGGTAAGCAGATTGTCTGCCACCACCACATCCCGACCAGCTCTCACAAGCTGCCGAACCGTATGGGAACCGATGTACCCAGCTCCGCCCAAAACCAAAATTGCCATATATTATCCCTTCCTGTTCAGGATCCGTCCGGCACATACGCCGCAGTAGCAGCGATTTCCTGCATCCCATCCCCTTTTTTTACAGTTTATTATAACATTTTTTCCTGTCTTTAGCAATTATAAACCACATCTGCGGATTGAAATTCCCCACCAAACAAATACGAACCATAAAAGCGTGCTGCATTTGGGCAGCACTCCATAAGAAAGTAATGCCCTTGCAGCACGCCTTTTCACTTTTCCTGTTTTTCTTCCAAAAGATCTGCCAGAGTGATTCCTTCAAAGAAGCTGTCCACCATTTTGTCCAGCTTTTCCCACATGGGCAGTGTATGGCAGCAGGTGGCACGGTTGCAGGCACCTGGTCCCTGGGTGGTGCAGGAAACCGTATTCAAGCTGCCCTCTGTCAGCTTCAGAATACTGCCCACCGTGTACTCCTCCGGCTTGCGGTTAAGGCGGTAGCCGCCGCCCTTGCCGTGGACAGCGTCCACAAAGCCCGCCTTGGACAAAGTGGTCATAATGGCTTCCAGATACTTTTGACTGATTCCCTCTGCCTCCGCAATCTGCTTCAAAGGGATATACCCCTCGTTGCCGTGGAGAACAAAATACACCATCACCCGCAGGGCATAACGCCCTTTTGTCGAAACGATCATAGCTTAGTTATGGCAGTGGGCACAGTTCTCACAGTCGGGGAACTGGGTCTTGTCGTAGGGGATGCCGTTTTTGTCGTAGTAATTCTTCAGCGCGGACTTGATGGCCTCCTCCGCCAGCACGGAGCAATGCATCTTGTGGGCAGGCAGACCCTGCAAAGCCTCTGCCACCGCCTTGTTGGTCAGTGCCATGGCATCAGCAATGGACTTGCCCTTGATCATCTCCGTCGCCATGGAGGAAGAAGCGATGGCGCTGCCGCAGCCAAAGGTCTCGAACTTCACATCCACGATGATGTCATTTTCGATCTTCAGGTAGATCTTCATAATGTCGCCGCACTTGGCATTGCCCACCTCGCCCACGCCGTCAGCGTTCTCAATAACGCCCACATTCCGGGGGTTGGTAAAATGATCCATAACGATCTCACTGTAAAGTGCCATAAAATTTCTCTCCTTACAAAATGTATTCTCTCTTGCCGGTCTGCAGATCTCTCCAAACCGGGCTCATGTTCCGCAGAAGCTGCACCACCTCAGGAACTACCTGCAAAATGTGATCAACTTCCTCCTCTGTGTTGTAGTGGCACAGGGAAAGGCGCAATGAACCGTGGGCCACATCGTGCACTCTGCCGATAGCCAGCAGCACATGGCTGGGATCCAGAGAGCCGGAGGTGCAGGCAGAGCCGGAGGAAGCGCAAACACCCTTGGCATCCAGCAGCAGGAGCAAGCTCTCGCCCTCGATGCCCTCGAAGCAGAAGCTTACATTGCCGGGCAGCCGGTTCACGGAGTCACCGTTGAGAGCGCTGTGGGGAATCTGGGAAAGTCCGGCAATGAGCTTGTCCCGCAGTGCGGTAACCTTGGCAGTATTTTCCGCCATGTGGGTGCAGGCATCCTCCAACGCCGCTGCCAGACCCACGATACCGGGGATATTCTCGGTACCTGCCCGCTTGCCCCGCTCCTGAGCGCCGCCCTCAATGAGGTTCACCAGGGGCAGACCCCGGCGGACATACAGCGCACCCACGCCCTTGGGTCCGTGGAACTTGTGACCGGAAAGGCTGAGCATATCAATGTTCTGGGCCTGCACATCGATGTGCAGATGACCGGCAGCCTGCACCGCATCGGTGTGGAAAGGCACACCGGCTTCCTTACAAACCGCACCGATCTCGGCAATGGGCAGCACGGAGCCGATCTCGTTGTTGGCATACATGGTGGTCACCAGACAGGTGTCCTCCCGGATGGCATCCTTGACCTGCTGTGCTGTAACATTATGACCCTGACTGACATCCAGCAGAGTCACCTCAAAGCCCTCCTTTTCCAGCTTCTGCAAAGTGTGCAGAACCGCATGGTGCTCAAAGGCAGTGGAAATAATATGCTTTTTTCCTTTCCGGGCACCGTAACGGGCAGCAGAGAGGATCGCCTGATTGTCTGCTTCACTGCCGCCGGAGGTAAAGTAGATCTCCCGGGCCTGACAGCCAAGGCACTTTGCCACGGTTTCCCGGGCGGCATCCAGCACTTCCTTGGCCTCCTGTCCTGCGGTGTGCAGGCTGGAAGGATTTGCGTAAATTTTGTCAAAATAGGGTATCATTGCTTCTATGGCAAGGCCGCTCATCTTAGTGGTGGCAGCATTATCTGCATATACTTGCATAAGATCTCCTCCATTTCTTTTACCTATTTCTTTTCTAGGTAATATTACCATTATTTACCCATCATGTCAATAGGTAATACACAGCTTTTGATTTTTCTTGTTTTTTCCATATTTCTCGACTTTTTCAGCGGTTACGGACGGCGCTGACTGGCATATTAAAAGGGCAGGCAACACCAATCCACAGGAGGTCAAAATTATGAAAAAAATGGGAAGAACCCTTGTTTTCCTGTTCCTTATTTTAATGGCTCTGCCCCAAAACGTTCTTGCCGCCAAGCTCCTGATCCCCGGTGGGCAGGTCATCGGCATGGAACTGGCAGACAATACAGTTACCGTGGCGGCCATCGATGATACCTTAGGTGCCGCGGCAAAAAGCGCCGGACTGCAGGTGGGTGACCGGATTCTGCGGGTGAATACCGCTCCCGTCCACTCCATAGAGGATATCCGAAACGCCATGACAAAATGTGGCAAAGAGGTGGAGGTGGGCATCCAACGGGAAGGAAAGGCCAAAACGCTTCGTTTCTCCCCTGCTACCACCGCTTCCGGTTCAAAGCTGGGTGTCTACCTCAAAGAGGGCGTATCCGGCGTAGGCACCGTCACCTATTACGATCCGGACAGCGAGAATTTTGGTGCCTTGGGTCACGGCGTGAACACCAAAACCGGTGAGCTTCTGAAGCTGAAATCCGGCAGCATCTATGATGCGGCTGTGCTGTCGGTGAAGAAGGGCAAGGTGGGACAGCCGGGACAGCTTATGGGTGCCATCACAGATCCTGCCGCCACGGGAGAACTGTCCAGGAACACCGTACAGGGTGTCTTTGGAAAAACCGCCCAAAAATTCTCCGCTGAACCGCTGCCCATCGCCGATACCAAGGAAATACACACCGGCAGTGCTACCATACGCTCTACCGTATCCGGTCAGACACCTCGGGAATATTCTGTGGAAATTCTCAAAATCTATCCCAGCAGCAAATCTTCCGGCAGGAATATGCTTCTGAAAGTCACTGACCCCCAACTTCTGGCTGCCACCGGCGGCATCGTTCAAGGCATGTCCGGCTCGCCGATCATTCAAGACGGCAAACTGGTCGGTGCTGTGACCCACGTTTTGGTAAATGATCCTACCACCGGCTACGGCATCTTCATCGAAAATATGTTAGACGCGGCGTAGGGGACGGGTTTCCCGTTCCGCCATACCACCACCCCGTAGGGGACGGGTTTCCCGTCCCTTCTTTCGGGAGGCGAAACGCCTCCCTTACAAACAATAGAGGAGGTGATCTTATGGCTTTCTACAAAGTTCCGATTGGCTTTGGCTTAGCGCTTTCCGCCAACACTGCCCCCTGTTGGTGTACCCCTTGCATTTTCGTTTTTATTCTTGCATACACACAAAAACTGTGGTAAACTGATTATGCCAAACCAATCGTAGAATTGGAGCATCGGCAGTGAGAATTTGGTTTGTTTGTGTGCTTGCCTTGGCAGGCACAATGTATGGGGGGCGCTTCGGTATGCGAGCAAAAAGACAATATACTATGCTCATTGTGGCTATTTTGCTTCTTTTGGTGGTGGTTGTTTATTTGTGGGCAGATTTTACCGTTAACCCTCCCGACCCCAAGCCATCACACATCGGCGGCTATTATGATGATGCGTTTACCCTAACATTTAAGGTTCCCAAAAACAGCACTATCTACTATACCACAGACGGAAGCACACCGACAACAGCCTCCCAGGTGTACCAGGGCGGCATTCCCATAAAAAACAGAACGCCGGAAGAAAACAAATACAACGCCGTTGCCAATGTTATTTTGGATTGGCAACACTTTGTTGCACCTGAAGACCCGGTAGAAAAGGGCACGGTAATTCGTGCAATGTATATAAACGACTGGGGCTACAGCAGTGATATCATCACCCAGACATATTTTGTGGGAATTGATAAGCCGAAAGATGCCCTAACGGTGTCTCTGGTATTCGATGAAGATAATCTTTTCGGTGAGGACGGCATTTATGTTACGGGCAAAAAATACGATGAATGGTATTTATCCGGTGACACCCAGACCGAAGCACCGCTGGCAAATTTTCAGCAACACCTGGAGACAACGGCACTTCTTGAAATACTGGGTGAAAACGGGGATATCCTCAATCAAACCGTGGGCATTCGGATACAAGGAAGCTCCAAACGGGTATGGGCAAAGAAACGATTTATTTTGGTGGCAAGAGAAGAATACGGTGGAAGCAAACTGTTTGAATACAATCTGTTTCCGGGGGTGGATACCCATTCGGTAATGATAAAGGATTACCTGACGGACGCTATGGTAGCCTCTGTTGTGGAGGATCGAGCCATTTCCGTTCAAGGAAGCATACCGGTGCAGGTGTATCTCAATGGTGAGTTTTGGTATACCTCCTATATGCTGGAGCGATATGACAACCAATATTTCAAAGAACATTACAAAGTAAACGATGTCATTGTTGTCAAAGATGGCATACCGGAAGAAGATGTCCAGTGGAACGGACAAACCTACGACCAGTTTCTGGCATATGTGAAAAAAAGCGACTTCTCAGACCCGGAGCAGTGGGACGAGCTTCTGAAAAGCGTGGATATACAAAGCTATATCGACTACATCACCACCAACTACTATTTTTGCAACTGGGACGTATCGGAAAATAAAAACTATGTGCTCTGGCGCAGCACGGAAAACCGGCAGCAGGACTATCAGGACGCCCGTTGGAGATGGTGCATCTATGACATTGATATGCTGGAGTATACTTTAGGATATTTCCCGGTAGAGAATGCTGCGGAGGTAAATATATTCTCCTGTGAGGCACCCTTTCTTCCTGACCCGTTAAACCAAGGCTTACTTTTCCAGGCATTTAAGGAAAGCGAAGCTTTCCGACGGCAGTTTGTGCTTTCATTTATGGATATGGTGAACAACAACTTCCGTCCGGAGAAGATGGAAACCGTTCTGAAAGAATTCGGATATGACCTATCCTGGCAGGGCGGATATTTTTTGAAGCGACCCACTTATGCCCCACAGCATTTGGCGGAAGAGTTTGATCTACAGGGCGCTTTGGAAATCGTTTCCATTACAAGCAACCTGCCGGAAGGCGGCAGCATCGTGGTAAACACCTCTGCTGTTGACCTCACGGACGGCACCTGGGACGGCAAGTATTTCACAGACTATCCAATTACTATTACCGCCGAGGCAAACAGCGGTTACCGATTTGTTGGATGGAAAGGAGCGACAAACACAGATGCCCATACCATTACCGTTGCTGTGGACGGAGGGGTGGCGTTAGAAGCAGTGTTTGCTAAAAAGTAATGAAAGATATTACGCAATTGCTGCACGCAGAAGATGTAAAGCAGGAAAAGTTTCGCAACGAGCTGAAATATATTTGCACAGAGGGAGAATTGCAAATTATCCAAGCCAGGATACAATCTGTGTGCAAAAAGGATATTCACGCCGGGCTGACGGGAATATACGGTATCCGCAGTGTATATTTTGATGACCCACAGGACCATTGCCTGATGGAAAATGAAAACGGCAACGACCCCCGGGAAAAGTTTCGTATCCGGATTTACAATGCCCAAAATAACAGAATTACCCTGGAGTGCAAAAAGAAAGAACGGGCAATGACGCACAAAGACAGCTGCAGGCTGACCCTTGAACAATACAATGAAATTATGAATGGCGCAATCATACCCCGGGAAAATCAAAATCCACTGCTCCGCAAGCTAGCCCTTCAAATAAGCAGCAGCGCCTTGCGCCCGAAAGTAATTGCCGCATATGAGCGCACGCCGTTTGTCTATCCAGCAGGCAATGTACGGATCACCTTTGACCGAAACATTGGCAGCTCCACGGATTTTGACGGATTTTTCGAAGAAAAGCTGCCCCTGCGCCCCATATTAAGCAAAGGTCAGCATGTGCTGGAGGTAAAATACGACGAATTCCTGCCGGATTTTTTATATCGGCTTTTGGAATTGGGGAGTCTGCGCCAAACGGCATTTTCCAAATATGCATTATGTCGGTATTATTCACGATAGGAGAAAGAAATATGAGCATAAAAGATATTCTTAAGAATTCGTTTTTGAACCAGTTTAATACGCCTATGGATATGTCAAGAATTTTGACAAGCCTATTATGTGCGGCTGCACTTGGCGTATATGTTTTCGTAATTTATCGAATTACCTGCAGGAAAGCCTTTTACTCCAAGGGCTTTGCAATTTCGCTGGTGGCGATTGACCTGATTACCGCCGCCGTTATAATGGCTGTGCAATCCAGTGCCATTATTTCTTTGGGTATGGTTGGTGCATTGTCTATCGTGCGTTTCAGAACGGCAATCAAAGACCCTATGGATTTAGCCTTTTTGTTTTGGGTCATTTCGGTGGGCATTATCTGCGGAGCAGCCTTGTATGAGATTGCAATTTTGGCATCCCTGCTGATTACCGTTGTAATGCTTGTGCTTCATTTTATCCCCAATGTCAGACCTGCACTTTTGCTGATTGTCAATTTGGAAAATATGGATGCAGAACCGGCGCTCAAAGAGGTGCTGAAAAAACAAACCTCCTTCTATAAAATAAAGTCAAGAAATGTAACCTCCACGGGGTTAGATATGATTGTAGAATTAAAGACAGCCAATGAAACGGATTTGATTAAGCAAATCAATCTTCTGGAGCAAGTCAGCACCGTCACCCTGATGAACCATGACGGAGAAATTACTTATTAACCCGTAAACCGAATAAACAGACGACAGTAAGACTGGGGACGCTCTGTGTCTTAAATGTGTTGGTCCTATATTGACACACGCGTGTCGGGTAGCCCAATTTTGCAGGATGGCCGTATTGTGGGAGCGGTCACACACGTTTTAGTCAACGATCCTACCACTGGGTATGGGATTTTTATAGAAAACATGCTAGAAGCAGCCAGTTAAGCAGAATATTCACAAAAAATCAAGTGCCAGACGGATTTCTACCGTTTGGCACTTATTACATATGCTCCCAAAATAAAGCCACAATAAAATACATAATGCAAGAGAATATATCAACACAAAGGATGTGATAACTATTTATTTACCCGACATTCGATTAACACTACAAAAATTATAAAAAGGAGAATCATTATGTCAGTTTTTAAACCTTTAACCGATCTTAAGGATACCACCGGTATTTGTGAGTATTGCCAGCAGCATTTTGAACCGATATTTATCACCCGGAACGGAGAACCGGAACTCGTCATTATGAATGCAGACTTTTTCAACGATCATTTTCGTTTCCGCGATGCAAACGGCAAGCTGGATTTCGCCAAAGAATTCTCTGTACCCATGACAATTCCGATTCGAGACTTGAAACTGACCAGCCGCATATCTGCTTTCTGCCTGGAAAGTAATCAACCAATCAGCATCATTAAAAACGGCGAGATCGCTATGGTTGTTATGAGCATTGACGTATACAAACACCGACACCAAGATCTAATGCGATTGTTGCGGAAATAGCTGCTAGCACGGCACACAACAGCGTAATTTTATGAAGGTATCAAAATAATCTGCACCGCACCATAACGAACTCGTAATTTGAATTGAATTCACCGCCTATTATTTTGATTTAAGTTGACATCTCAAAATAAAGTGGGTATAATGTAATTGTTATTTTGATTTGGAGGGATGAAATATGAGCCGTTCCGGTCAATACATCACCAATTTAAGTGGCGAGGCTGCTTACAAATCCTTTCGGCCGGCTCAGCTGCCCCCGGAAATAGATGTGGATCAAGAAATGGCAGCAGCACTTGCTGATGCCGCTCGTGCTTTGGCAACGCTGGATACGCTGTCTGCATACATTCCCAATACGAATTTATTTGTGTCTATGTATGTCCGAAAGGAAGCGCTAATGTCTTCACAGATTGAGGGCACACAGGCAACACTTGAAGATGTTTTGGATCCCTTGATTGAACAAAATGCAAATCAGAATGTTGCAGATGTTATCAACTATATAAAAGCTACAGAGTATGCCTTGGATCGTTTGAACACACTTCCACTCTGCAATCGGTTGATCAAAGAAACGCATGCGGTGCTGATGGCTGGTGTGCGAGGTCAAGAAAAGTCCCCCGGTGAATTCCGCACATCACAAAACTGGATCGGTGCTGCTGGCAGTACCCTTAAAACTGCCAGATATATTCCACCCACGCCGGAAGATATGATCGAAGCAATGTCGGATCTGGAAAAGTATATCAATTCTGACGATGCATTGGATGTGCTGATTCAAGCAGCACTGCTGCATTATCAGTTTGAAACCATCCACCCCTTCCTGGATGGTAATGGCCGTATCGGGCGGTTGCTGATCACCCTTTTCTTAATGGAGAAGAAAGCACTCTCCACACCTGCACTCTATATTTCCTATTATCTGAAAAAGAATCGTATTGAGTATTATGACCGTATGAGTGAAGTACGGAACAAGGATAATTATGAGCAGTGGATCAAATTCTTTCTATTTGCAATAAAGGAATCTGCAGAGGACGCTGCTCGGACGATTCACGCATTGAATCATCTGCATGAAAAGAATGTGCAGATCATTCAGAAAATGGGACGTGCAGCCACGACTGCTCAAATGCTATTTGCATACCTCGAGCAGAACCCTATTATTGACATTAAGAAAACCGCGGCTGATTTGGAGTTGTCATTCAGTACGGTTTCCGGAGCTGTAAAACGCCTTGTAGATGCAGGTATATTGGTGCAAACCAACAATGCCAGCAGAAATCGCGTGTTTGCGTATGAAGGATATCTAGAAATCCTTCGCAAGGATACCTAAAAGCCTTATATAGAGAGATTTATTGTACCGTTTATGCAGTATAATCAATAATGCAAATGAGGAGTAACCTATCAACTTGATTTAATAGGTTACACCGGTACGAAAAGGCAGGGAGAAAAACAATGATACAAGAATATCTTTTTATGGACGATGCCCATCGTGCTGCTGTGGAAAACTACCAACCAGATAAAGTTGCCGTTGAGTTTTTAAATATAGATAACTCAACATGTTGGACTGTTACCTATTCATTATCCGGAGAGAACGAGGATAATGCTGCCGCTTTATCCAAAGTAAATGATTATGTGATGGAGAATTATAGTCCTACGGTTTTAACAAACGAAAGTGCAGCATATTTTAACAGAAGGTTATATCCTGAAATAAACGAGTTTGAAAGAAAGCTAAGGAAACTACTATATCTCAAAAGTGCTATATACCAAGGAGATAAGAGAATCGACAACATCCG
>JAGAMQ010000128.1 GCA_017624645.1 Oscillospiraceae bacterium | reverse complement strand
TCCATTGCGCATCATTGTAACACCTACAGGCAACCTGCTCTCTATATCACTCCGATCCTGAGAAATCCCGGAATCGGATTTTTTTGCAAAAGGCCTTGACTCTTACGTTACGTCATAGTTTATAATACATTTGTCAGGAGGGATCGGAATGAAGACTGTAAAAGAGGTGAGCAAGCTCACCGGTGTCAGCGTCCGGGCGCTGCACCATTACGATACCATTGATCTGTTGAAGCCTACGCAAGTTACCGAGGCCGGCTATCGGCTGTATGATGATACCGCTTTGGAAAAGCTTTACATGATCCTTGTGTTCCGGGAATTAGGCCTATCTCTCCGGGAGATCGCAGATATTCTCCACGCCCCTGACTATGACCGAAACCGAGTTTTGGAAAAACAAATTGCATTGATGCAGAAGCGGATCGGTAAGCTGCAGGACTGGATCGCCCTTGCCAAAGGAATACTATTAGTAGGAGTGAATTATATGAGTTTTGATGGTTTTGACCCCAAGAAAATGGATGAATACAGCACCCAGGCAAAGGTGCTTTACGGAAATACCGATGCCTACAAGGAATTTGAGCAGAAGCAAAAGAGCCGCACCAAGGAACAGGAAAAGGACTTGAACGCACAGGTGATGGAGCTGTTTGCAAAGTTGGGCAAGATGCGCCCTTGTGATCCCGCTTGCAAAAAAGCGCAGGACTGGGCAAAGGAGTTACAGGAATTCTTCACGGAGAATTTCTACACCTGCCCCCCCCAAATCCTTGGCAGCCTTGCCGAGAGCTACGCAGGCGGCGGCAGCATGACCGAGAACATTGACGAAGTGGGCGGTACAGGCACCGGTGCCTTTGCCAAGGAAGTCATTGACCTCTACATCGAGAAACTGCAATGAAGAATAAATGGAGCTTGCTTGGCGTTGCCCTCATACTCATGGCAATCAACTTGCTAAACGCGGATTTCTCCGCCTATCAGCAGTTGTCCCCTACCGACTTTCTGCCGGTGATCGTCATTACGCTGGTAGGCTTCTTAATCAAAACCGGCGTTCTGTCTGCTCTGCTCATTGGCATCAAACAGCTGTGGAAATGGCTGGGACGCAAATAGTCAACCGGAATTGCTACCCCAATTCCGGTTTTTTGCCGTTTGGTGTCCCCAAAATACCGATTGATACATTTTTGCGCATTTTTGTCTTGGGTATGATACAATAGCGTTATTGGAGGTGGACCCATGAAGTTTAGGCTTATCATCGACAAAGAGACAGACGAAGAAGTGGTGGCAACTGTCCACCAGCGCAACCCTCTGATTGACGAGATTGAAGCGCTGATCCAGAAACACGCAGGCACTGACCGAATCCCCGGCTACACCGAGGATGATATTAAAATGCTGTCCGTTTCTGAAATTGAGTGCGTAACCATTCTTGACGGCAAGACTTACGCCATCGATTCCAAAAATTGCCGGTATCGGCTGAAGCTGAGACTGTACGAATTGGAAGAGCAGCTCCCCTCTTCTTTCATCCGCATCAACAAAAGCACCCTTGCCAACGAAGGTGCTTTGGATCGGTTCGCCGTTACCTATGCAGGCAGTGTGGATGCGGTTTTCAGATGCGGTTACAGGGAATACGTTTCCCGGCGGTGCTTTGCCCAAATCAAAAGGAGGTTGGAAGCGAAGTGAAGAAGTTTTGGAAGGAATTTTTGCTCCGGGGTCTGATCTGCGCCAGCGGAGGACCTATCGTTTTGGCGATCCTTTACGGCATTTTGGGTACAACCGGCACTGTGGAGGCTTTCTCCCCCAAAGAGGTATGTCTGGGCATCGTGACCATCACACTGCTTGCCTTTATCGCAGCGGGCATGACCTCCATTTATCAGATGGAACAGCTTCCCCTGCCTATTATGATCCTGCTCCACGGCGGTGCGCTGTATATTGCCTATATCCTCACCTATCTGATCAACGGCTGGCTGCAAAATTCCCTTGTCCCTATTTTGATATTCACCGGTATTTTTGTCGCAGGCTATACCCTCATTTGGCTCATCATCTACTGCGTGGAAAAGTCCAAAGCTGATAAGCTCAACAAACTTCTCAAGGACTAACAAAACGAGCGTTGCAAAATCTGCAACGCTCATTCTTTATTGTTCATAACAGCCCTTCCCCTTTCCACGGTTTCCGAAAAGCAGGCAGATCCTCTATCAAATTTCATCTCACCAAATAAAGGGAATGATTCTGTACTTGACTTTCTGCTTATACTCGCAATAGCCGGGGAGTTCTCTTGTCAGCAATTCTTCCTCGTCCTTCAGCCGGACAACGATAACAGCCGGATAGAACGCAAAAACGATCAGCGCATACCAAGAGCCAAGCACCAGCGGGATCATCAGAAACAGCAGGACCGTCACCGCATACATGGGATGGCGGACGATACCGTACATTCCGGTATTCACCACGGTCTGTCCCTCTTCCACCTTGATGGTACGGCTCAAGTAGGCGTTCTCACGCATCACCCGGGCATACAAGGCGTAGGAAACCAAAAACAGCACCGATGCGGTAATGACCACCCAAGCAGGCATTGTAGACCAGCCGAAGCGAAAATCCAGACCCGCCACCACAAAACCGGCAATGAACATCAGTCCGGACAAGGCAACCACGCCTTTCTGTGCAGCCTGCTTCTCTTTGGCATCCAGCCGCTTTTTCAGAAGCTCCGGAGACTTCACCATCATCACCAAACCGGCAATCAGCATAGGTACAAAAAGCTGTCCGATCAACAGCCAGCCGTATGTATAGGCAATCGTGCCGGCAGGCAGGAAAATTAACGATCCCACCAACAGCAGTCCGCAGGCGAATTTCGTCAATGCCTCAAGCAAGAGCTTCATATGCCACCCTCTTTTCCCGGTTGCGGTATTCGTGCTTCTCGTAATAGCCAATCAGCTCACCCCGTTCGCTGCGCAAAGCGACCATATATACATCCTTGTTTTCCTTTTCATTATGGAAAGTATGGATCCTGTTATGGGAACTGTCCTCCGCAAACCAGTTCAGCACCTGCCGGATCCTTTCCCTTGAACAAGGATCGTGGCAATCCATAAGACTCTTGCCGATCAGCTTTTCTCCACCGGCTCCGGCATAGCGGGTGACAGCCACCGGATTCATATACAGGATCCTATGCTGCAGATCACAGATCACCACTGGGCTTACATCCTGATCCAAAACACTCTTAAAGTACTCTGTCATTTCTTATCTCCTTATCTGCCCTTTTTTTCATTATACCACATCAAATTGCCGCCCGCAACAGGCACTTCGCTCCTTTGTCAAGGCTCAAACGGGGCTTGCTGGGGAGGCATTTCGCCTCCCGCAATTCCTGACACAGTCCCAACTTGGAGTACCTCATTTTTTATCATCCGTTGCCGGGTTATCCAACAGCTGACCCTGCTGCGTAAATCGGGAGCCATGGCAGGGACAGTCCCAGGAATGTTCCTGGGGATTGTATTTCAGCGCGCAGCCCATATGGGGACATCTGGGCGCGGTGGGGGTAAGCAAACCCAGCAGGGATTCTGCCGTGTTGACAGCCAATTGGGGGTGCAGCATACTTCTTTGGGGGCAGAACACCTCCCGGTAAGCATTGTCTTTCTCCAATATCAGATCTGTCAGCAGCCTTGCCGCCACCATGGAGGAAGTCATCCCCCATTTATGGAAGCCCGTTGCCACATACACATCCTGGGTAGACCGGGAATACTGCCCGATATAAGCGCTTCCGTCCAGGCTCATGCAGTCCTGCGTCGCCCACCGGCTGACCCATTTGGCTTCCGGATAATACTTACGGGCAACGCTCTCCAGTTCCTTCCAGTTGCCACCCCGTTTTCCGGTGCGGTGGGAGCCGCCGCCCAACAGCAAAAGATCCCCGCAATTCCGGAAGGACAGACCCTTTTTGTCCTCATCCACATACATCCCCTGCACATCACCGGCACCCTCCAGTGCCAGCACATAGGACCGGTGCTGGTACAGCTTTAGAAAGTAAGCGCCATGCTTATTGAGGATCGGGAAATGGGTGGCTATGATCAGCTTTTTCCACCGAATCTCCCCCCGGTCCGTCAACGCCTTATAGGGCATCAGCTCCAAAACCTTGGTGTTTTCATAGACAGGCAGTTCCTTTGCGATTGTATAGGCAAACTTCAGAGGGTGAAACTGTGCCTGCTTGCTCACCTGTACTGCACCTGCCACAGAAAATGGCAGCTGTGTTTTTTCGCAAAAACAGGCTGCCTCCCCCAAAAGATTCAGGGCATGGACCTCCTGCTCCACCCTTACCGGATCGTACAGGCTATAGACATAGGAATCCTTCACCTCATAATCACAATCCATATCCCGGCACAGTCTGGCGTATTCCTTACATGCCTGCCGCTGTGCCTGCAAATACAGTGCTGCCCGTTCCTGCCCAAGGTCCTTGATCAGTTTACTGTAGATAAGCCCGTGCTGCAAAGTAATCTTGGCAGTGGTATTTCCGGTGGTGCCGCTGCAGATGCGTTTTGCTTCCACAAGCATACAGTCTACCCCCGCAGCTTTCAGCATCCGGGCACATAAAAGCCCTGCCATACCGCCACCCACGATCAGAACATCCGTATCGGCAGATGCCTGCAGGGGCGCAAACCGGGGTATATCTCCTAAATCTTTCCAAAGGGAATCCATTTCATCACATCCTTACAGCATAGTATCTGCTGTTTTTGTGATTCATAAACAAAAGACCGGCAAGAGTTTACATAACCTCTCGCCGGTTCTTTTCATTTTCTATGACCGATCTATTGTTCTGGATTTTCTACCCGTTGCTGGATCAGCAATCCGGTGCGCCAACCGTTTCACAATCACCGTTAGCTTAATGGGTTTATTCATCCCAAAGGGTCTTGCAGCCGGTGTACCCGTAGAATTCTTCCAAAACCGCATCCCGGATGGCATTGCGGGTTTTGGGATCCTTGCCACCAACGGGTTCTCCGTTCATGGTGTTGGCATAACGGAAGAAATTGGAGGAAGAGGTAACGATAACCTCATCGGCATTGCGCAAAAAGTCCATGGTAAAGGGCTTCTCAATCACCTGGATTCCCAGCCGATAACATGCCTGGATCATATGGGTCTTGGCAATACCCCGGAGGATCAGTTCATCGTTGGGGTGGGAGTAGAGTACCCCATCCTTTAGCACAGACACATTGGAGTGGGCACACTCGGTAACCAACTCTCCCCGGTGCAGCACCGTTTCATAGCAGCCTTGCCGCTTTGCGTTCTGGGAATACATAACGCTGGGCAGCAGGTTCAGGGTCTTGATATTACAATGGTAGAACCGGGTATCCTCCGCATCATTCAGAGACACCGCTTCATCCGGATCGTTGAGCTTCTGGGGACGCACCAACACCCACAGCTTGCCCATCATATCCTCATCAAACACATGATTCCGCTCTGCAACACCCCGGGTCACCTGCCAGTAGACGAAGTTATACTTACCGTCTACCTTGGAAAGAAGATCCGTAAGCAGTCGCCCCAGCTCCTCCTTCTCCATGGGGATCCGGATATCCAACGAAGCCGCACTGGCATAAAAACGGTCCAAGTGATCCTGCAGCAAATACACCTTGCCGTTGGCACCCACGGTGGCATCATACACGCCGTCGCCAAAGAAGTGGACCCGATCGTTAAAGGGTACAGTCAGCTCATCCGGTGCGCCGATCTTCCCGTCATAATATGCAATTGCTCTCATATTCCATTCCATCCTTTCGTTTTTCAGTGAAATATCCCGGCAATCGTCGATATTCCACTACACCGCAGGCGGTTTCTCACAACTTGCTGATTCTATTATAATCCAATGCACAAAAAATTCAAGGCTAAATGAAAGCTTTTTCATAATGGCAAATACTTTAACCAAAAAAAGAAAAAATGGAGCAGGAGGAATCCCGCTCCATGGAGGTTTGATACCGTAAGACACAGAACCCTCCCCCTCCTGTGTCCTGAATTATGGTTGACTTGCGTCCTTGTCCAGTTCCTCCAATGCTACGCGGACGGCTGCAATCACGAAACCGGAAAGGGTACAGTCCTTTCCTTGACTTGCCAGTTCAACCTGCTCTACAATGTTAGAGGGGAATCGGACGGTTTTATTGACAGTGGGCGGGTTCTCCGGAATTTTAAATTTTGCTATAAACAGCATCTTGCATTGCAAATGTACTGCTCATAGTCTATAAATATTTTGCACATTTTTATTGCATTGCGTTGCAATGCGCACGTGGTATACTCATGGGGACGTGAAAATATGGGGCTGAATGTTGAAATTTTGGCACACCACCGGTTTTTTGCAGCCAAATAACAGTACTTATCTCTTCTATAGGGAACATTACACTATAAAAAATGCAGGGCACAGTCTTTAGCGCTCTGGTACACCGGAAGGGACTGCAACTCGCTAAGCGCCGCCTTCGGCGGTTGCTCGCTTGCACAGCGCCTGCGGGCGCTATGCGTTTGCATTTTCGCCTTTGGCGAAAATTAAGGTTCGGCTCGGTCTAACCCTCGCCGGCAGCGCTCATCCGCAACAAGTCCGAAAACAAAAATAGAAGAAAGCCAACATCCCTTATGGGATGCGTCTTTCTTCTATGGACTCTCCCACGGGCTAAAAATTGCTCGCCAGCTCTCAATTTTTGCACCAGTGTGCGCACTGGTGCCGCCCTTTCGAGTCCCTTCGCGTAGCGAAGAAAAGAGCAGATACCCATCTGGGTATCTGCTCTCAGACTGTCGAGAAACCCCAGTTTTGCGTCAAGCAAAACTGGGGTTCTTTTCTAATAAGGGGAAAAGCAGTGAAATAATACTGCAAATAGGGCTTGGATGGATATCTTTCCAGAGTCTATTTGCAAACTTTTTCAAGTTCATGGCAGCAAATT
>JAGAMQ010000127.1 GCA_017624645.1 Oscillospiraceae bacterium | reverse complement strand
CACCCTTGAGATTATCCCGTTCCACCAGCACCGATACAGGACGGCAACCGGCATCCAGCGCCCGGGCAATCACCTTGGGACTTTCCGCAATGAACAGTCCACCTGCCGGGGCACAGTACTGGGTAAGCTGGGCTTCTGTGAGCCGGGCATACACATCCAGCTCCGGGGCAGCATAATCTTGAATCTCTACGATACGCATAAGCATGCTCTCCTACAAAACACCGGGATGCGGTATTACGGACCGCATCCCGGTATCCTTTCATTTTTCCTTTTCGGCAGTGGGGATGGCTCGCCCATCCTCCTGGAATTCGTACTTGACCTCGTCCTTGGTACGCTCTCCCTGGGTCTGTAGGATCCCATTATCAAAATAATAGAGGCTTGTCCCAATGATCTGCCAGCCATGGGCAAAGCTGCCGTCAGACAGGCTGTAGCGCATACCCTCCTGGGTACGGAGCCAACCCACACACAAAGCGCCGGTGTCGCTGAAGAACCGATCCTCACCTTCTACCTTTGCCCAGCCAGTGGTCACGGAGCCGTCCTCCCGGAGGTAGTATTCCACGCCGTAGCTGCGCAGCCATCCCTTGCGGGGAGAACCTGCTTCATAGTAGTACCATGTACCGTTTTCCCACACCCAGCCTTCATGGAGCGGTGCTTCCTCTTGGGGCTGCTGGCTGTTTCTCAGGTTGCCCCGGATCAAATCGCCAACCCAGAGATCCCGTTGCTTCAGCAGTCGGGTGGCGTAGCTGTAGTCCAGCTGGTCTTCACGCACACAGGCGGAGGCAGTGCTGGCATACAGAGAAAGGGTGTAACTGCCCTCCTGCAGTGTGTCAAGGGGGAGTGCCTCATCAAACTGGGAAAGATCATAGGTATAGCTGTCAGCAACACGGCGCTGCCGCACCACTTCCTTACCCTCACTGTCGGTGACCACCAGTTCCACTTCCCCTACAAGACCGTGCTCTGCCCGGACTGTTCCCTGCAGACCGCCCTTACTGCCGGGCTGCAAGATTCGGGGTGATGCAAAGCCCTCCACAGAAAGCTCCTCTGCATTGGTCCGCTCCAGCACCGTGGTCTGAGCCACAATATAGCCGGTTTGGTCTGCGTCCTGCACCTCATAATACAGGTCTCCGTGGGGGTCCTCCAGTACCGCCGTGACCCTCAGCCGCTCTCCTGCGGAAATACTGCGCAGCTCCTGACAATGGTTTTGTCCGATAACGCAGGGTTCACTGCGCAGGGAAATATCAAACCGGGGACGGACAAACAAATCCGTTCCGTAGCGCTTACACGCCCCGGCATATGTATCGGAAAAATGGATCAGTCCTTCAAAAACAGTCCAGCTGTCATAAAATGCCGCAACCTCCGGGATGCTGCAGCGGATCAGGTTGCCTTCCTCCCCTGCCATGGGGGTGTAGTAACCTTCGGTCATATAGACGATGCCATCCTCAATGCCTGTTATAACACCAGCATGACCGTAAAGACCACCGGCCTCGGTGCTTGTCCACTGGAAGCCCAGCAAAATATTGTACACATCCCGGGTGCCGTTATCCGAAACCGCGTTCAGTGCCTCCTCCAAGGTATATTCCTCGGCAGAGTAGGCGCTGACATAGCAGCCACCGGAGGACACCGGGTTTGCCACATGATAATCATAGTGATCTTTGCCGTTTCGGATCTCTGCATAGCGGGTCACACCCAAATGGTATAGCTGATGGGCAGCCAGCTTGCCGCAGTAACCCTTAAAGGATTCCACGCTGGCAGAGGCCAGGCTCTTCCGATATACCCAACGGGTCTTGCTTGCAAGATCCCCCTGGTCTTCCGGAGCAGCCTGAACGGTCATCGCCGCAACACCCAGCAGCATCAACGCCGCCAGCAAAAATGCCAGGATCCGCTTTATCATACCGGCATCCTCTCCTTTCACGCACACTTTGTTAAGTATACCATAGTTTTTTGTCTAAAGCAAGAAAAATTGTACACTTCTTCCATACAATCCGTTTATGCCGCTTTCCGTTAATATCTGCTGTTATCATTAAACAATACTCTTTACATTATTCCCGCCTATGCTACAATGAGACCAGATACCTACCAACAAAAGGAGAACTGCCATGTTTGTGATCAACAAACTTCGCCCAGACCATGTTTTGGATTTTGCCGCGGAGGAACTGAAGAAATATCTGCGGATGATGATGCCCCGATGCGGAGAAATCGCCATTCGCTATGCCCCCGATGCCAAGGAGGGGTTCCGTTTGGGCCTGTTGGAGGACCACGGCGTGTCCCGGCAGATCGACGATCCTGTGCTGGATGATTTCGTGTACATCGATACCGATTTGGAGGGTGGCATCCTTGCCGGTTCCAACCCCAGAAGTGTGCTGTTTGCGGTATATCGCTATCTGCGGCTGAACGGCTGCCGGTGGCTATACCCGGGCATTGACGGTGAGCACATTCCCGTTGCAGATATCACTCCCCAAAAGTACCAAAAGCTGGCAGATCACCGGTTCCGCGGTCACTGCAACGAGGGCGCGGAAAGTCAGACCTGCATGCTGGAAACCATTGATTTCTTTGCTAAGCAGGAGCTCAATGTGTACATGATCGAGTTTGATATTCCCTTTTTCTACTATCACGACTACTACGCCCACAAATTCAACACCGTGACCCGCCCCCCGGAGCCGGTGTCCTATGAGCAGGTGCTGCAGTGGAAGCGCCAGTGCGAAGCGGAGATCTCCAAGCGGGGTCTGCAGTTCCACGACATGGGGCACGGCTGGACCGCCGAACCCTTTGGCATCAGTTCCACAGACGGCTGGACGGCAAAGGAAGATGCAGTGCTGTCCCCGGAACAGACCCGGGTGGTGGCCCAAATGGATGGTGTACGAAAGCTAAGGGGTGGCGTGGCGCTGAACACCAATGTGTGTATGTCCAACCCTAAGATTCGCACGCAAATGGCCCGATACATTGCCGACTATGCCCAAGCCGCAACCAATGTGGACTACCTCCATGTATGGCTGGCCGACGGCAGCCGAAACCACTGCGAGTGCGACGAATGTGTGAAGCTGCTCCCCAGCGATTACTATTTGATGATCATGAATGAGCTGGACGAGCTTCTGACCCAGCGAAATCTTGACACCCGAATCGTGTTCATCTGCTATGTTGACACCCTGTGGGCTCCGGAGCAGATCCGGATCAAAAATCCCCGGCGTTTCTCCCTGCTTTATGCCCCCATTCATCGGTCCTATACCTCCAGCATTACAGAAAACGCCCAGTTATCTGAAGCACAGCCCTATATCCGCAATGCATGGCCCAATCCCCCCACCGCCGATGCCCACCTGGCTCTACTGCGGAAATGGCAGCAGGTATGGACCGGTCCCACTTTCTGCTATGAATACCACTTCTGGCGTCATCAGTATTCCGACCCCAGCGGTATTGATATTGCCCGCCGGGTCTACGAGGATATCCGCACCCTGCGATATATGGGGCTGGACGGCTATGTGGAGGACGGCTCTCAGCGGAGCTTCTTCCCCAACGGATTTGCCATGTATGTTTACGCCGAGGCTCTGCTGGACAGAGAAAAGACTTTTGAGGAGATTGCAGAGGATT
>JAGAMQ010000126.1 GCA_017624645.1 Oscillospiraceae bacterium | reverse complement strand
GTGCGGAATACAGCGCCCATGCTGGCACGGACCGTTTTGTGGCTGTAAGGGTCTGCACAGCCCTCCAGAAGAGCAACCGGAATCTCAAGGGCATCCGCAGTCCGCAGAATCGTCCCCAAATTGCCCGGATCCTGTATGCCGTCCAGCAGGAGCATCCCCCGTTGGGGAACAAAGGGGGGATTTTCAGGAAGGCGGCAGATAAACAGCGCTCCCTGGGGGGCTTGCATGGGAGAGATGGAGGCCATCACATCCTCCGGCACCCATACCGACCGGACACGATCCGGAACCCGGATCTCCACGCCGTCGGTAAAGATCACCGTATCCAGGCCGGGATACCATTTGACAGCCTCAGCAAGCAGCTTGGTACCGTTTGCAACAAACAAGCCGGTGCTTTGCCGCTCCTTCCGGGAGGACAGCAGCTTACGCACCTGCTGCAACAGCGGATTTTTCCGCGACGTGATCCGCTCCATCACAGCTTTTGCATGGCGTTGATGGCCGCGGTATCTCCCAAGACCACCAATACATCATCCTGCAAAATTCGGAAATCCGCAGAAGGCGAAACGGTAATCTCACCGCCCCGACGAACAGCCAGAATATTCACACCCAGCTTTGCCCGGACATTCAGTTCAATAAGGCTCTTATCCAGCCAAGGACCGGGGGCAGGCACCTCCACGATGCCGTAGTCCTCAGACAGCTCGATGTAGTCCAAAACATTCCGGGAAGCAAGACTCCTTGCCAAACGGGAGGCATTCTCCTGCTCGGGAATCACCACCTGATCGGCGCCCAGCTTCTTCAACACCTGTCGATGGGTCTCGTTGCTTGCCTTACAAATGATACGGCCAAGGCCCAGTTCCTTCAAATTCATGGTCACCAGAACAGAATCCGCCAGATTGTCACCAATGGCAACGATGGCACATTCAAAGTCCCGGACACCCAACGCCCGAAGAACATCTTTATCTTTTCCGTCCGCCACCACGGCTTGCGTGACCTCGTTGCTGATCTGCTGCACCAGTTCGCTGTGGTTATCAATGGCCAAAACCTCACAGCCCAGCTCACACAGACGGCGGGCGACTTCTTTACCAAAACGGCCTAAGCCCACCACGACACAGGATTCCATGTCCCATCCTCCTTATCCAATCAACAGGTTGGTATCCGCATAGGCAAACCGTTCCTGAGCCCGATCTCCCATCAGGAAACCAAGGCTTAAGGTAAGCACACCTACACGGCCAAAGTACATAAACAAAATGATCATCAGCCGGCAGCCGGTATTCAGCGCTGGTGTCACCCCGGCAGTCAACCCCACAGTAGCCAAGGCAGATGCGGTTTCATAAAGGCTGTCCAGAAAGCTAATATCATTGGTAGCACTGATAAGGATCGCTCCGGCTACCGCAAGGCCGCAGACGATGGATACAATGGTCATGGCATCCAGGATCTTGTCGTGGGGAATGTTTCTGCAGAATACACTGACGCGGCTTCTGCCCCTTGCCCGAGCCAAAACAAACAGCACCAGCACCACCACAGTAACGGTCTTCAGTCCGCCGGCAGTGGACCCGGAGGATCCGCCCACCAGCATCAAAAGGGTGCTGAAAGCCTTGCCGCCCTCTGTCAGCATTGCCTGATCAAAGGAGGCAAAACCGGCAGTACGCAGGGTCACGGATTGGAACAGGGCATTGAGAAGCTTTTGCCAAACGGGCATATTCCCCAAGGTATCCGGATTGTTCCATTCCAGCACACCGATCACCACAGCACCGCCAAGGATCAAAACGCCTGTGGCAATCAGCACCAGCTTGGTATACACACTGTACTTTTTGAAGCTGCGAAGGGTCACCACCTCTTCCCATACGAAGAAGCCAAGGCCACCAATCACCACAAGTGCCATCAAGGTAAGCAGCACCACCGGGTCCGCGTTCCACACAGCAACACTTTGTCCCGGAGCGATGGATCCGAAAATGTCAAAACCGGCATTGCAAAAGGCAGATACCGCATGGAACACGCCCCATTTTGCAGCCTGCAGCCAACCAAAATCCGGCAGAAAGCGGAAAAATAGGATCAGCGCACCGGCACTTTGGATGACCAAGCTTCCCAAGAGCACCCATTTCTGCAAACGCACAACGCCCTCCATCTCCCCGGCACTCAACGCCTGGGCGATGAGCATACGCTGTCGCAGACCCACCTTTTTCCGAAGCACAAACACCACCAGAGAGGCTGCGGACATAAAGCCCAGTCCGCCTAACTCAATAAGGATCAAGAGCACAGTCTGTCCAAAGCCGCTCCACTGGCTCCAGGTGTCAAACAACACAAGGCCCGTAACACAGGTGGAAGAAGTGGCAGTAAACAACGCCGGGACAAAGCCACAGGATTCCCCGCTGCGGGAGGCCACAGGCAGCGCCAATAGGCAAGCACCTGCCAAGATAATGAACGCAAAGGTCAAGGCGATGATCTGGGTGGGGGCCAGCTTCAGCTTTCCCCGGATCCCTTTCCGGTGGATCCTTTTCTTATCCGGCAAAACGATCATCTCCTTTCCCGCCAAGTGGCAATACTTTTACACTTTAACCTTTATTATACCAAATATGTATTGTTTTGCAAGTGGTTTCCTAAAAAAGGATACCCCGACACAGATGTCGGGGTATGAATCAAAAACCAAGAAAACCCAGTGCAATACCGATCGCCGCAGAAAGGCAGATGATCAAAATAGGGTGCACCTTTCGGAACGCCAGCACCAGCATGACAGCCAGCATGGCAACGTAGATGTAGAAGGCAGGATTGGCAAACACACCAAGAATCAAGCCAGTGGGGAAGAAAACAGTCATCAGTACATTGAGGATGGCGTTGCCGATCAAGCCCACCACAGCAGGCTTCAAGCCGGACATACACCCCTTGACCACACGGCTTTGACGAAATCGATCATAGCATTTTGCCACAATGAGGATGATGATAAAGCTGGGAAGTACCACACCCAGGGTAGCGCAGAAGGAACCAAATACGCCACCCATTTCCGCGCCCACATAGGTTGCCATATTGACAGCAAAGGGGCCGGGAGTGGATTCACTTACCGCCACAAAGTTGATCATGCTCTCGTTGGAGATCACATCCCCCCAGCGGGCACCCACCTCGGACTGGATCAGCGGCAGCATGGCATAGCCGCCGCCGAAGGTCATGGCACCAATGGTCAGGAAGGTCCAAAAAAGCTCCAGATAGATCACTTCTCTGCCCACCTTTCCGCTGCGGATGCAGTGATCAGACCGAAGACAGCGCAGGCCACAATGACAAGAAATACATTGACCTTAAGAAACGCTGTCAGCACAAAAGCACCAGCCATGACCACATAGGCTGCCCAACCTTTGGGACTTTTTTGATACATGTTTACAAGCGCTTTCAAAAGCAGGGCCAAAACACCTACGCGGATACCGTTAAAGGCATACTGCACTGCCTTGATGTTCTGAAACTGACGCAGCACATAGGAGATCAGCAGAATCACAACAAAACTGGGGAGAACCACGCCAAAGGTGGCGCAAGCTGCACCCCAGAAGCCACAGGTACGGTATCCCACAAAGGTAGCAGCATTAATGGCAACAGGTCCGGGGGTGGATTCGGCAATGGCAATGATCTCCAAAATATCATCGTCGGTGATCCAACCGTGGTTTTCTACCGCTTCGTGCTGGATCAGCGGGATCATGGCATAGCCGCCGCCAAAGGTGAATGCTCCAATTTTAAAGAAGGTGGCAAAAAGCTGCCACAGCTTTGAAATTCTCTCTTTCATATTCTCTCCATCAGTGGCAAGAATGGCTGCCACAGCCGTGATCACCGCAGCTGTGGGAATGGTCATGGTGTGTGCAGCGGACGCAGGGATTATAGGCAAGCTGTCCCGCCAAAAAGTCCATAACCGCATCGTCGGCATCTCCGTGAACACCGCCGTAAAGCTGGATACCTGCTTCTGCCAGAGCCGTCTGTGCACCGGGTCCGATCCCTCCGCAAATTAGAACATCCACATTCTGTGCCTTTAAAAATCCGGCAAGAGCGCCGTGGCCGCTGCCATTTGTATCCACCACACGGGAGGAGACCACTTCATTATTCTCCACTTCATAAAGCTTAAAGCTGGCAGTATGTCCGAAGTGCTGGAACACCAAACCTGCTTCATAGGTAACTGCAACTGTCAATTTAATCCACTCCTTAATAAAAATCTTTTTACAGTATATCCCTTTTCATGAAGGTTGTCAATGGAAAGAGAAAGAGGGGCGCGCCCAAAAGGCGCGCCCCTTGTATGAGGTTACTTGCTTCACAATGAAAATCTGTCGGCTCAGTTGGCCTCAGAGCTGTAGGATTCATAAGCCTTCTTGATCTGAGGAATATCCCACTCATCCATGATGGACTTGTACTGGTCATACATATTTACCAGTCCCTCCAGCTGGTCTTCGTCCAGCGTCAGCTTATCTGCCTGCTCGGTCAGTTCACGCAGGCTGCAGGAGTAAACTGCACCGTACAGGAAGCTGCCGTTGGTCAGCTTGATGTAGGGTACGCTGTACACAGAGGTATTGGCGTTGCGTCTGTTGAAGGATTCGCCGTTGGTGGGAAGCAGGATGCCCTCCAGCACAGTACCGTAGAAATCATCGGGATTCTGGCCGATGACCCACAGATCCTTGCTCAGACCGGTATGGGTCTTATAGTTGGTATCGGCAAGGATATAGGCATCATCGGGAGCCTTGTTGGCACGCAGGGAGATACCGAATTCCTCGATGTTGTCCTTTACCACCTCGTCACCCTGGAAACAGCTGGTATAGTACATACCGGTAACTCTTGCACGCTGGTTCACGGTGGTCAGACGCACATCGTAAGCATGGGCAGAAGCCTTGCCGTTTTCCACATGCAGCAGGTGCTTTGCAGCAGCCACAACATTTGCGGTATAAGGCACAGTACCGTAGCCCTTGCCATCTTCCACGGTGTAGTCGGCAGTATTGGAATCGGACAGGATCAGCTTGGCATCGTTTACATAAGTCACAGTACCGGTGATGCTGAAGCCTGCCAGATCAATGGCAGCATCCTTCTCAAGGGTGATGTTATCGGTGACATCGTCCACCAGAGCCAGAACGGAACCGGCAGAAGCATTCTGAACTGCCTGTTCAATGCTGGGATACCCATTGCCGTTGTCATCCTTGATCACAGGAGCGCCGATTTGTGCCACCTTCAGCTGGGCGCCGTCAGCAGCTACAGTATAGCCTGCAACTCCGTCCAAAGTCAGGTTTGCACCGGCAATATTTGCATTGTCACTGATACCCACGACCTTGCCCACAGAGGGACTGGAAACGGTGATGCCGGCAGTACCGGTGTAGGTACCGGAAATGGTGAGCTGGGAAGAAGTAGCTCTGATGTTATTTGCGGTAGTACCATCTGTCATGTAGTTACCGGTAACATTTGCATTACCGGAAAGGATCAGCTGGGCAGCACTATCGTCCATATACACACCGGCGCCGTCAGCTGCGGTATTGCCGGTGATAGAGCCACCAAGAAGCGTCACAGTACCCTTGGAATAGATGCCACCGCCGTATCCTGTGGAAGTAGCGTTATTAATAGCACCGCCAGTCACAGAACAGTTGTTTAGGTACAATTTCGAGTTTGTTTCGGCGTAGATGTTGCCACCCGCTTCGGTAGCCTGACCACCGGTGACGGAGCCGCCGCTAATATCAATGGTACAACCTTTCTTTGCACAAATGGCACCGCCGTATATGTTTGTCTGACCGTCACAGATCTGCCGCTTCACATTCACGTTCTGCAAATACAGCGAGCTGCCCTCTCCCATATAGATTACGCCGCCGTATTGGCCAGTACTCGAGCCTCTGCCCTCGACAGTACCGTTCATCATCCGCAGTGTTATGTTGCCCACCACATAGAAGGCTCTGCCGAAATCAGTAGCGCTGTTGCCCGCTGTGTGACCATTCAAATCGATACAGGTATTGCCACGGATGATCCGCTGTCCGGCCTTGGTACCGGCATACTCTACCAGATCATCCACCAGATAATAGTGACCGCCGGAAATCTCAGTAGCGCCGGGACTGGACAGGGTACCCCAGTGAACGTTTTCCTGTCCGCACATGAGGCAGACAGAGGGACGGTCCATATTCTTCATACCCAGCAGGGTTTCCTCGAAATGCTTAACGATCTGCTCGCCGGAACCGGAAGCAAATCTTGTGTTGTTTGCCTCATAGGAGCCAACGCCCATGATCATCTTCTCGTTGTTGGTGGGGCGCACCACAGTGCCATTTGCGTTGTTTTCCGCGTTATAGTCGTAAGCTGCCGCGTTGGGGACATAACCCTCGTGGCCGTTGGTATAGCCAAGGACCATGGGAGCGATGTAGCCGTTTTTCTTTGCGGTGGTGTTGAAGGTATCCCACAGGTTATCGTTCACCTGATCGCCATTGTCGTTATAGCGGTCGTACAGCTCACAGGGGGCAGATACGAAGGCCAGCGGTCCGATGGTAATACAGTTCAGCACCAGCTTGGCATCGATCTTGCTGGCATCAGTGGCTCTGTCACGAACAGCATTGGCGTGATAGATGGAGTTCAGATTGTAATATTGTCCGTCTTCTGGATGCTTATACAGATACGGGAAGGAAGGAGCTGTGTTAGAGGTATCGGCCTTGTAGGCTGCCAGCTTCGCATCATAGTCTGCCACTGCTGCCCGCAGACCTTCACTGTAGGTCTGACCGGTGCCGGTATAGACGGTCTGATTTGCCTTGATCAGTCCGTTCTCCCGGGTGGTCATATATTTACCATTTTCATTCTTCAGTGCTTTCAACGCATAGTCAGCCAGACGGGCGCCGTAGGAGAAGCCGGACTGGGCATTGTAGGTCCTCTTACTGTTGGTGTACTTGAAGAAGGCAAGGGTGTCATTATAGCTGTTCTTGGTAGAACTGCCGTCCGGCTCACGGTATTCCATGATCTCTTTGTACATAGCAGAGCCGTTAGAGGTAGCCTGCACGCCGGGGGTTAGGGTCTCGTCGTCCAGGTAGTTCCATGTGTTCTGGTTACCGGAAGCACCCTGAATATAGGAAGCGCGGAAGTGGTGATTTGCCAGCTTCTCACGGAGGGCACCAACATAATCACAGGAGTTACTGTACTTATTGTCCCCGCCGTAGCCAAGGGTAGCAGCGGAGTTCAGCTTGGGGTGGGCACGGAAGTTCACCATGACGATGGGATCTTTGTCATCCTTGGGGGTGAACTGGATCAGATACATGGTCTCATCAGACTGGGAAACATTGGACGCAGACACGGTGTATGTAGTGGAACCGATGGTATAGCTGCCGGTACCGTTGTGCTCATCTTTATCAACATATTTGTCAGAAGGCAGACTCGGACCAAAGTTATCGCCATGGACCCAGGACGCAGATGCACCACCGGACTTCTTTTCAGAGATCGTGTAGTGGCGGGTGGCGTTCATATTGGTGGCTTCGATCTCACCGGTGGAGACGGTGACCTCAGACCGGTCAGCCATAGCAGCAATAGCAGCTTCCTTTGCCTTGCCGATCAGCAGCTTCCTGTAAGCTCTCTGGGCAGCATTGATGTTCAGTGCATAGGAGTTGTTAATGCTGGAATCGGGACCGGAGTGGGTATGGCTGGCAGAGAACATCATGTTGGCATTGGTAACATCATAAGCGGCGTCTTCCTCCTTTAGATAGTCCCGGATCTGGTCCCGGACAGAATAGGAGGCAAAGTCCTCGGAGGTGATGGCATCCAGGGAGAAGAACAGCATGGTCTCTCCCTCGGCATCTGTGACAGCGATGCAAGTCATAAAGTTGCCGTCATTGTCGTCGATATTGCCGTCGCCGTTGTCATCCATCTTACCGATGGACAGACGGGTGTTGGTGCTGCCGTAGCCGGACAAAGGCATAGAGAAATAGCCCTCGGGCAGGTCAGACAGGTTGATCTTAGCCAATCTTTCGTACCGGTTGTCGCTGGAGGTGATGCGGCCGCCGTTGACCTCGTCCTTCAGAGGCTGGACGGTGTACACAACGGAAGTAACCTTACCATTGGCATCCTTTTCCATCTTGATGGCAGGATCACTTGCAGCCACAGCCGCATCAATATCCGCCTTCAGGCTGTCATTGCCACTGCCATTATAGATGGTAGTGTAGTCGATGGTACGGTATGTACCCGCTGCGTCAGTGGGATCGATACTGACGATTGCATAGCCTACCTTCAGGTTGCCGATGCCGTCAGCTGCAGAAACCGCAGCGCCAAGGCCCAGCACTCCCAAAAGGAGGACCACCACGCACAGTACCGAAAGAACTTTCTTCTTCATGTAATAACCTCATTTCCTTAAAGATTTCAGCGATATTTTCACTAGAATATAATACATTTTTTATCGGGAAAATACAAGAGTATCACGATGATTTTGTCAATTTGCACACATCTTATCTCAATAATTGTGCAATGTGCCAGTTTGGTGAAAAAGAAAAAACCGTTGCTTAAAAATTCATGCAATTTTCGGTTTACGGAGGTGCTGTGATCATGCTATGTAGGGACCGGCGTCCCCGACAATGGCATTAAGTTAGTGTCATTGCGGAACCAGCGCGCACACTGGTTGTGGCAATCCGCATCTTAAAAAGAGAATTACGGATTCCCACGGTCGCTGGTGCTCCCTCGGAATGACCGTAGCTTCTTAACTTAATGACATTGGCGTCCCCGTACGAGGGGAAGGATTTGCGGATTGCCACGCCCCTTCGGGGCTCGCAATGACAGGAGGGACGATGGGGATTGTCACGGGCTTCGCCATCGCAAGGACACGAGAGGCGTTTAAGATGTGGACTGCCACGCCCCTTCGGGGCTCGCAATGACAGGGAGGGACGATGGGGATTGCCACACCCCTTCGGGGCTCGCAATGACAGAGGTTGGGACAGAAAAGCCGTGCTGCGGGTGCAGCACGGCTTGCTGTTGAAAACTATCAGATCCGGGCGACGCCGGTCTTCCGGGCAGCCTCTGCCACCGCGGCAGCCACCGCAGGACCAACACGCTCGTCAAAGGCGGCGGGGATAATGTAATCTGCATTCAGCTCATCGTCGGAGATCAGGCCTGCCAGTGCTTCCGCAGCAGCAACCTTCATTTCCTCGTTGATATCGGAAGCTCTCACATCGAAGGCACCCCGGAAAATGCCGGGGAATGCCAGCACGTTGTTGATCTGGTTGGGGAAGTCGGAACGGCCGGTGGAAACCACCGCAGCACCGCCAGCCTTAGCATCCTCGGGGAAGATCTCGGGGGTGGGGTTGGCACATGCGAACACGATGGCATCCTTTGCCATGGTCTTGACCATCTCAGTGGTCAGGGTGCCGGGGGCGGAGACACCGATGAACACATCTGCGCCCACGATGACATCTGCCAGCTTACCCTGCTTCTTCTCGGGATTGGTGACCTGTGCCATTTCCTCCTTGATCCAGTTCAGACCCTCACGGCCTGCATAGATAGCGCCGGTACGGTCAGTCATGATCACATTCTTGTAGCCTGCAGACAGCAGCAGCTTCACAATAGCGATAGCTGCGGCACCGGCACCGGAGGTAACGATGGTCACATCCTCCTTCTTCTTTCCAACCACCTTCAGTGCATTGGTCAGACCTGCCAGGGTGATAACGGCAGTGCCGTGCTGGTCGTCATGGAAGATAGGAATGTCGCACTTTTCCTTCAGCTTTCGCTCGATCTCGAAGCAGCGGGGTGCAGAGATATCCTCCAGATTGATGCCACCGAAAGAACCGGACATCAGGTACACAGCGTTGACGAACTCGTCCACATCCTTGCTCTTAACGCAAAGAGGGAATGCATCCACATCGCCGAAAGCCTTAAACAGGGCGCACTTGCCCTCCATAACGGGCATGCCTGCTTCAGGACCGATATCGCCCAAGCCCAGAACTGCGGAGCCATCGGTGATGACTGCGCACAGGTTGTGGCGACGGGTCAGCTCATAGGACTTGTTGACGTCCTTCTGGATCTCTAGACAGGGCTGTGCCACGCCGGGGGTGTAGGCCAGAGACAGATCATCCTTGGTCTTGCAGGGAACGGTGCTGATGACCTCAATCTTACCGCCCCACTGGGCGTGCTTGCGAAGAGATTCTTTTGCGTAATCCATAATCAGTATCCTTTCATCGATATAATTTTACTGAATTCACCGAAAAACCACTCTTGCGGAGAAAGGACCATCGGTCTTCTCTCCGCAAGATATATCGGTATTCAGTTATAGATTGGTTGGTTATTTAAAGGTTTCGGGGGACTTGAAGCCTGCAGAGGCCTCGGGCACATAGTCTCCAAAGTATTTGCTGAAGTCCATGTTCAGGTACTGGCACATCTCATAGACTTCCACCATGGTGTTGTCATTGACAGGAATACCCTCTGCCATCAGCTTCTTCTCAGCTTCTACTTCCTTCTCGCCGTGGGTGTAGATCCGGGTCTGGCCCTCTGCCTTGGGAGAGTTACGCAGATCCTCCAGGTATGCGGACAAGTGTGCCTTGATTGCTTCGGCATCGCCGAAGATCTTGGGATCGATGGCTACGAAGCCATGGCAGATGCCACCCTTGCCGCCGACACCGGTATTGTTGGAGGTGGTGCCCAAAGAAATGATGGAAGAGAAGATCTCGCACAGCATGGCATAGCCGTAGCCCTTATGGCTGCCGGTATCCTCGGTGCTGCCGCCAAGAGGCATGATGCCGCCGCCGCGCTTTGCAGCAATGTTATCCAGCACATCTGCAGCATCGTTGGAAGGCTTGCCATCCTTGTTCAGCGCCCAGCCGTCATGCAGAGGCTCGCCCTTCTTATTGTAGACCTCCAGCTTGCCCCGGGTAACCACGGTGGTGGAAGCATCAAAGAAGAAATCATAAGGCTCGGCAGGCATTGCCACAGCGATGGGGTTGGTGCCCAGCATAGCGGTTCTGCCGTAGGTGGGAACCATAATGGCATTGGTGTTGGTGCAGGACAGACCGATGAGGCCCTCATTACAAGCCAGCTTTGCATAGTAGCCCGCAATACCATAGTGGTTGGAATTACGGACGGTGACCATGCCGATACCGACCTTCTTTGCCTTCTCAATGGCCATCATCATTGCCTTGTGACCGACCACCTGACCCATGCCGTCATCTGCATCCAGCACAGCGGAAACGGGGGTCTCAAATACCACATCACCCTTGGACTCGACCTTGATCATGCCCTTCTGGATGGACTTGTAGTAACGGTACATTCTCTGCATACCGTGGCTCTCGATACCGATCCGGTCGGACATCAGCAGCACATCGCTGATGATCTTGGCTTCCTCAGCGCTGAAGCCGAACTTCTGGAAGGCATCGTTGCACAGTGCCTCCAGCTTATCATATTTCCAATACTGATAACCCATTGTGTTCTCCTATCAAGCAATTACTTAGCGTTCTTCTTTGCGTTACGGATAGCCATGATCCGGTTCATTTCATTATAAACGATCATGAAGCCCTCGTCAACACCCATGCCGGGCTTTGCCAGGATCTGCACAGGCTGGGTAGCCATTGCGCAGTGGACACAGACCTGTGCGCTGCGGTCGGTCTCGTTGCAGGTACCGCCCTGGTATGCACCAATGCCCTTTTCCTTGCAGTACAGAACAGCCTCAATGGTGTTGTTGATGCCGCCCAGGTCGGGGGTCTTGATCTGAACCATGTGGCCAGCCTTGTTGTCAGCGAACAGCTTGATAAGCTGGACGTTGATCTTCCAGTCTGGAGGCGGTGCAGGCTTGTTCAGTTCCTCCGTGACCATTTCTTCGATCTCTGTCAGGAGCTTGCCCTGCAATTTCTCGGGAGGAATGTCTTT
>JAGAMQ010000125.1 GCA_017624645.1 Oscillospiraceae bacterium | reverse complement strand
CAACGGACAGCGGGGCAAGAGAAACATCAAATGGCTGTTCTATTTCTACTACCCTGCCCATCTGGCAGTGATCTACCTCATCGGATCGCTCCTGCGCTCCTGATCCTTAGTAGATTGCAAAAAACGGCTCGTTCCTTCGGAAACGAGCCGTTTTTACATTAGTCGTTGGTGTAGTTATCAAAGTAGCCCTGGATATAGACAAAGGGAGTGCCCTTATCGCCGGAGCCGGAGGTCAGATCGCACAGAGAGCCGATCAGGTCTGTCAGCCGCCGGGGGGTAGTGCCCTGGGCGGCCATATTGCCCACAAGGCTGGAGCCGTCCTTCTCGGAGATCTTATTCTTGATGGCTTCCTGCAGCTCCTTGCCGCTGAGACCGGCAAAGTCGTTGTCTGCCAGGTACTTAAGCTTCAGCTCGTTGGGAGTACCCTCCAAGCCGGGGGTGTACGCCGGGGAGACCACAGGGTCAGCCAGCTCCCAGATCTTGCCCACGGGATCCTTGAAAGCGCCGTCGCCGTAGACCATAACCTCCACATGCTTGCCGGTCTTCTCCAGCAAGCGTGCCTGAATGTCCAGCACCAGCTGCTGACAGTCCCGGGGGAAGAGCTTGATGGTATTCTCGGTGGACTTGTTGGAGCCCAGCAGACCGTAGCGCTCGTTGTAGCCGCTGCCGCCGATGGAGGCGTTCATGAGCTCGTCAATGCCGAAAACCTTTTCTGCGCCTGCAGCCTTCAGCAGCCGCTTGGTACGCTGACGGGTATGGATGTCGCAGTTCAAGACATTCTTGGTATAGCGCAGGATCACACGGGGGTCGTTGGCAAAAACGAATTCCACATCTGCGCCGCTCTCCCGGATCAGCTGCTCATAGTACTCCACATAGTCCATACCGGTGAAGGGATGCTTTTCGTAGCCAAACAGTTCCCGGTACTTTGCCATATCCAGCACATCCCGGTAGGGATCCACATTCTTCTCGTCCAGCTTTTCCGGATCGATAAGATTGTTGCCCACCTCGTCGCTGGGATAGCTGAGCATCATAACGACCTTCTTGCAGCCCTTGGCGATGCCCCGCAGGCAAATGGAGAAACGGTTCCGGCTAAGGATGGGGAAGATCACACCCACGGTCTCGCCACCGAACTTGGCGCGAACATCCTCGGCGATGTTGTCAACGCTCACATAGTTACCCTGCACACGAGCGACGATGGATTCTGTAATAGCGACCACATCCCGGTCCCGGGGGGTCAACTCGCCGTTGGCTGCGGCTGCAAGGACGCAATCGGTAACGATAGAAACCAGATCTTCGCCCTCGCGAATGATGGGAGCACGCAGACCCATAGAAACAGTACCTAACATCCGACCCATAATCAACACTCCTAATTGACATAAAGATTGCGGTTTTACCCGTTTTTCACTTTTTACTTACCCATTATAATACAACAATATCCGTTTGTAAAACAAAAATTTGTGGTTTAAATGCTGTTTTTTGGAAAAAAAGTGGAGATTTTTTTGGTTATTTACCTAATTCCAAGGTTCTTTGGTAGGCGCTGACCACTGCTTCGGCGGCACTTGCCCGGAAACCTCCCTGCTCCAACGCCATGACCCCGGCAATGGTGGTGCCCCCGGGAGAGCATACCGCATCCTTCAGCTGACCCGGATGCTCACCGGTCTCCAGCAGAAGCTTGGCAGTCCCCATAAGGGTCTGCGCAGCGTATGCCATAGCCTTTGCCCGGGGCAGACCGCAGGCCACAGCACCGTCTGCCAGTGCCTCGGCAAAAAGGCTTACAAAGGCAGGACCGCAGCCGGAGAGGGCGCTGCCTGCATCAATAAGATGCTCCGGCAGGGGATCCACCAGACCCGCCTGTGCCATGCTTGCCCGGAAAGCTTCCACTGCTTCGGCAGGTACATTCTCCGTGGCATCGTAAAGGATCACTCCGGAACCGGTCTTTACCGGGATGTTGGGCATAATCCGGATCACGGGATAATCCTTTCCTGCCATACGGCGGATATCCCCAATGGACACGCCGGCAGCCATGGACACCAGCACAAAATCATCCTTGCGCTGTTTGAGCAGAGGCGCGATCTCTGCCAGCATGGCACCGATGACCTGGGGCTTCACCCCCAGCCAGATCAATCCGGCGGTCTTTGCCACCTCCTCCACGGAGGTGCTGCGGCAGCCCAATTCCTTTGCCAGGGCTTCTGCCACCGGCGCGTAGGCATCGGACAGCAGAATGTTTTCTGCAGGCATTGCCTTTGCACTGGCACGGGCAAGGGCGCCGCCCATATTGCCGGTGCCAATAAAACCAAACAGTTGATTCATAATTACTCCTCCTTAGCGGATATTTCCGCTGCCGTGGATTACATACTTATAGCTGCAAAGCTCCTCCAGACCCATAGGACCCCGGGCGTGGAGCTTCTGGGTGGAAATGCCGATCTCACAGCCAAGGCCGAACTCACCGCCGTCGGTGAAACGGGTGGAGCAGTTGACATACACCGCCGCACTGTCGATGGCCGCGGTAAAACGGGCTGCGGCAGCCTCGTTGGCAGTGACGATGGCTTCACTGTGACCGGTGGAGTGGGTGCGGATATGGCAAATAGCGCTCTCCAGATCCTCCGTCACTGCCACCGCCAGGATGTAGTCCAAAAATTCCGTGTCAAAGTCGTCCCCCCCGGCTGCAGTACCGGGAATGATCCCGGCAGCACGGCTGTCCAGCCGCAGCTCCACCGGATGGTCCTGCCGATCAAGGGTCAGGCGCTTATGGAGCTTGGGAAGAAATTCCCCGGCGATATCCTTATGCACCAGACAGCACTCTGCGGCGTTGCACACCGAGGGGCGGCTGGTCTTGGCGTTTTCAATAATGTTCAATGCCATCTCCTGATCCGCGTCCCGGTCTACATAGATGTGGCAGATGCCGGTGCCGGTCTGGATACAGGGGACCCGGGAACCCTCGGTACATGCCCGAATCAGTCCTGCACCGCCCCGGGGAATCAGAAGATCCACATAACCCACCGCTTCCATCAGTTCCCGGACGCTTTGGCGGCTGGTATCCTGCACCAGCTGTACCAGCTTCGGCTCCAGTCCCACGGAGGCAAGACCCTCCTGCATAGCATTGACGATGGCATCCGCACTGCGGAAAGCATCCTTGCCGCTACGCAGCACACAGGCATTGCCGGATTTCAGCGCCAGCGCCGCTGCATCGGAAGTAACATTGGGTCGGGCTTCATAGATGATGGCAACCACACCCATGGGCACACCCACCCGGTCAATGACGATGCCGTTGGGTCTGCGCACCTGATCCCGGACTCTACCCACGGGATCGGGCAGGTGGATGACTTGACGGATGCCCTCTGCCATGCCATGGATCCTTTGGGGATTCAGGGCGAGCCGGTCCAGCATGGAATCGGACAGATGGCCCTTTGCCGCTTCCATATCCAAAGCATTGGCGGAAAGAATGTCCTCCATATTTGCTTCCAAAGCATCTGCCATGGCGGCAAGGGCACGGTTCTTGGTTTCGCTGCTCTGCCAGGACAGGCCGGGGGCACATTCCTTGGCGGCATGTAATATCTCCAATGTGGTCATATCACTGACTCCTTCCCACAAAACGGGTGCCAACGCTTTTCCCCTCCAGCAGTGCATACAGGCACTCGGGAGTCTCGCCGTTGGCGATGATCATATCAATGCCGCTCTGAGTAGCAAGCTGTGCGGCCTTCAGCTTAGTGGCCATACCCCCGGAACCCAGGGCTGTGCCGGTACCCCCTGCCAATGCGAGGATCTGAGGGGTGATCTCCTCCACCACCGGGATGAGGGTGGCGTTGGGATCCTGCCGGGGGTCTGCGGTGTAAAGACCGTCGATGTCCGACAGCAGCACCAGCATATCCGCCTGCACCAGCTTCGCCACGATGGCAGACAGGGTATCGTTCTCTCCGATGGTGGTATGGATGCCGATCTCATCGATGGCAACAGCGTCATTTTCGTTGACCACCGGCAGCACGCCCCACTCCAGAAGCCGCTGCAGGGTATCGTGGACATACCGGCTGCGCCGGGAATCCTGCACATCCTCCGCAGTCAAAAGGATCTGGGCAACCGTGTGATTATATTCCCCCAGAAGCTTGTCATATGTATACATCAGCTCACACTGACCCACTGCAGCAGCTGCCTGCTTGCCGGGCATGTCCCCGGGTCTGCCGGTAAGACCCAGCTTACCTACGCCCATGCCGATGGCACCGGAGGACACCAGAACCACCTGCACGCCGGCATTTTTCAGATCGCTGAGCACCTTGCACAGCAGCTCCACCCGGCGAATATTCATTCTGCCCCCGGTGTGGGCAAGGGTAGAGGTGCCAACCTTCACTACAATACGCATAGCATATGCCTCCAGAATCAAAAAACATACTGTAACTATACAACAATTTTTTCGGGGAATCAACAAAAATCGAAAAAAACCGGACGACTGTTTTTGATTTGTTTTTGAGCTGCCCCGGTTTTTACGGGCAAAAAAGCAGGCGTGCCGATGCACGCCTGTCAGCCTGTCGAAAAACTTGTTTTTCGGCAGGCTGACAGAGGTCAATAAAGCCGTCAAGACAAGCAACTCGCACCCGTCGGTGTACAAAGGTACTCCAGGGTGCGAGT
>JAGAMQ010000124.1 GCA_017624645.1 Oscillospiraceae bacterium | reverse complement strand
GATACCGGTTTGCCGGGAGGGTGTGTCCAGTGCCACCAGTACAATATACCGCGGATCTTCCATGGGCGCAACCCCTACGAAGGAGACAATTTTATCCAGTACCCGCTGACCGTTTTCATCAAACACATCGATCTTCTCGCTGGTACCGGTTTTTCCCCCAATGGAGAAACCCGCAACAGAAGCGTTTTTCGCCGTTCCCTCCGTAACAACACTGCGAAGGAGCTGACACATCGTCTGGGAGGTTTCCTCCCGGATGACTCGGCGTACCTCCGTAGGTTCCTGCAGCAAAACGGTATTTCCCTGGCTGTCCAAAACCTCAGAAACCAAATATGGCTCCATGAGCTTTCCACCGTTGACCACCGCGCTGATGGCTCGGACAAGCTGCAGCGGAGTCAGCTTAAAGGTCTGTCCGAAGGATCCGGAGGTCAGAGAAGCCGTCCCCCATTTTTCCGTATCGGTAACAAGGGACCTGTCGAAGAAAACCCCTTTGCTTTCTCCTGCCAGATCAATGCCGGTCTTTTCCAGAACACCAAAATTTTTCACATATTCGTAAAATTTCTCTCCGCCCAGCTTCAAAGCAATATGGGCAAAGGCAAGGTTGCAGGAATTCTGCAAGGCTTGGGGTGTCTGCTGGGAGCCATGACCTGTGGAGCGCCAGCAATGTAATAGCTGGGCTCTTCCGGGGATCTTCTCCGCACCCTTACAGTAAAAGGGCGTGTTAAGATCGATGGCACCGCAGTCCAGCGCCGCCGCCATGGTCAGCACCTTAAAGGTAGACCCCGGCTCGTAGCCGTCGGAGATACACCGGTTACGCCACTGCTTCAACCGTGCCTCCTGCAGCGCCTTTTGGTAAGCCAGCTTCCCCTGCTCCCAGCCGGGGTCCGTTTGGGGAAGCATCAGATAAGCAAGCCGTTGTTTTTCCAGAGACTGCAAAGTATCCTCGTCCAGGATCTCCATATACCGGATGGGGTCATAGCCACCCAAGGTTGCCATGGCAAGGATCTCCCCGGTATCCACATCCATCACGATGCCAAAAGCACCGTTTTGCACATCATACCGGGCAATCGCCGCCTCCATCTGTTTCTCAAGACAGCTTTGCACCGTGGTATCCAAGGTCAGCACCAAACTACAGCCCGTTTGGGACTGCACATATTTCTCGTAGGAAAAGGGCATATCCATTTCATTATTGCCCTTTGTGGTAATGACCTTTCCGGCACCGCCCTCCAGGAAGCTGTTGTATGACGCCTCTATTCCCTCAGAGCCTTGGTTGGAGGCATTGGTAAAACCGATGACCTGAGATGCCAGTGTGCCGTAGGGATAATATCTCTGGGAATTGGGCTCCAAATGAATACCCGAAATATCATTTTCATTGATGTAGCTGCGGATCTGTGCCGCGATGGGCTCCTCCACCCGGGCTGCCACCTGCTGGTAACGCATAGAGGTGTCTGCCGCCTTTTTGCGGATCTTTGACACATCCATAGAGAGGATCTGCCCCAAAGCACTCGCTACCGCGTCCAGATCCGCTCCGGACTGCTTCAGTTCCCGAGGATCCAGATACACCGTTTCCACAGTTTTGGAGCCGGCAAGGATATTCATATTCCGGTCGTAAATCACACCCCGGTCTCCCGTAACCTGGGTAGTCCGGCTCTGATTCCGCAGGGCAAGATCCGCATAGTGATCATACTGCACCACCATGAGCCACACAAGTCGCAGTGCCACCGGCAGAAATGCCAGAACCCCCAGCAGCAACCCTGTAAGCAAGATCCTTGTATGCTGCCCAGTGTCCGCACGGAGGCGCTGGTAGCCCTTTTTCCGCTGACGCGCCATATTCATCCCGACCTTTCAAATCTCATAATGGGCAGCAAGGGAAACCCTCGCCGCCCATTGCAGCTGTTAGAAAACCTCTAACTTATTCTATTGGTCGGGACTGGCTTTATGCAAACAAGCCGGTAAGGAATGTGTAAAACTCCTGCCATGCAGAGGGTGTTTCCTCCTCTACGGGAGCAGCCAGTGTCACCTGAAGGGTGTTCACCTGGTCCTGAGGAACCATCCCCAAAGCCAAAGCAGTCTTTTGGATCTGCTCCAAATCGTAGCCGTTTTCGTATGTATGGTGCAGTGCCTCATTTTCATTACGAAGCTCCTGCACATAGCTGCGCATCACAGTAAGCTCATTGCGAAGCTGATAATGCCGGCATACACCGCAGAGCATCGTTATCAGCATCACCGCCGCCACAATCAGACCCAAAATCGCCACAGGGTCCACATGGATCAGAATTTTCTTCTGCTTTCTGGGCTTGGGCAGTGTAGCAGCAGGCACACGCACCGCGCTCTCCATTTTTCGCGCAGCGGTACCGTCGGTATATAAACGGATGTACTGAATGTCGATGCGCCGTGCCATTTTCTATCTTCCCTTCTTTTTATACTACAGCTTCCGGCACACCCGGAGCTTTGCACTTCTGGATCGGGGATTGGCTTCCAGCTCTTCGTCTGTAGCTGTGATGGGTTTGCGGCTGCACAGCTCCACAAGAGGCTTCTTTCCACAAACACAAACAGGAAAGCTGGGAGGGCAGGTACAGCCCTTGGCTGCCGCTACCATTGCGTTCTTAACAATACGGTCTTCCAAAGAATGGAAGGTGATTACTGCCAGCCGTCCTCCGGGATTCAGTAGCGGTATGGCATCTTCCATCACCTTTTCCACAGCCCCCAGCTCATCGTTCACCGCAATGCGGATAGCCTGAAAGCTTCGTTTTGCCGGGTGCTGCTTTTCCCGCAGCGCCGATGCCGGCATAGCGGAGCGGATCACATCCACAAGCTCCAGGGTGGTACGAATGGGGGAAACCTCTCTTCTGCGGCAGATGGCCGCCGCAATCTGGGAGGCGTAACGTTCCTCACCGTAGGTATAAAGGATGCGGCGCAGCTCCTCTTGGGACCAGGTATTGACCACAGTATCTGCTTGCAGGGCATCCTGATTGTTCATGCGCATATCCAAAGGGGCATCTGCCATGTAGGAAAAGCCCCGGCTGACCTCATCCAGCTGGGGAGAAGATACCCCAAGATCCAGCAGGATGCCGTCCACTCCGGGAATCTGCAATTCCTGCAGCACCCGGGCAATATCACAGAAATTGGAATGAACCAAGGTGACACGGTCGCCATAGGGTGCCAGCCGCTCCCCCGCCGCCTTCAGCGCCACAGGATCCCGGTCAATGCCGATCAGCCTTCCGGTGGTCAGCCGACGGGCGATCTCTGAGGAATGTCCGGCGCCGCCCAAGGTGCCGTCCACATAAATCCCATGGGGTTTGATATCCAAGCCGTCCAGACATTCCTGTAGCAGGACGGAAATATGATGAAATTCACTCACAGTCCGATCGCCTCCAGGGAAGCCAGCAACTTTTCGGGAGTCAGGTTCTCTGTCTCAAGGGAGGCAAATTCCTCTGTATCCCAAATTTCTGCCTGCCCGGCTCTGCCCACGATCATCACATCCCGGCGAATACCGGCATATTCCATGAGAAACTGGGTCAGACCGAAACGGAACTGCTTGTCGGGAGTGCACTGATTGGCGTTCATAAAGATCAGGCTGGTGGGACCTGCCCGCTGGGACAGGGGGAGATTATTGAAGTTTTCACTGATCCGCTTCCACTCTTCAGCGGTATAGATGGTGAGACAACGACGACCGCAGTTTACCCCAAGGGTGACGTAGAAATCCTCTCCCAACTCCGCACGCAGCTTTGCAGGAACGAACAAACGGTTCTTGTCATCCAGCTTTGCAGGGTATTTTCCGATCATTTTGCTCACCTCCACTCCATTTTACTCCACTTTGCTACCCTTTTACTCCACTTGTTGACAGTATAAACCATCTATTTTTAAAAATCAATACTTTTTCTGTCGATTTTTTAAAAAAATTCGTAAAAAAACCGGGTTTTTCGTATTTTAGAACGGATGTTCTAAAATATCACCCATCAAAGGTCAATCTCCCCTGCTCCCAACGTCCTTTCAGCCGTGGAGGACGCTTGGCACATTGAAGCAAATACAGCGCCAACGGACCCTCCACTTGTTCCTGTACCTGTCTGCGCAAGGCTCTGGCGCCGGTGTTCCGTGGGATCCGGAGAGCAAGCTCCCGGCACAAACATTCCGGCAGGTAAAGCTGCATCCCCATTTCATGGCACCTGTTTTTCAGCCCCTGCAAATACTTCTCCAGAATCTTCTCCACAGAATCCTGCCCAAGGGCATGAAAATGGACGATCTGATCCAGACGTCCCAAAAATTCCGGAGAGAAGTGTCCCCGAAGAGCCTGCTCTGATTCCTCCTGTCTGCCCGCCGGCTGAAAGCCGAGACCGTCGCCCTTGATCTGACCGCCCAAATTGGATGTCATCACCACCACGGCATTGCGGAAACTGACCCTCCTGCCGGTGGAATCCGTCAGTTCTCCCTCCTCCATGATCTGCAGGAGGATCCCTGTTACATCCGGATGTGCTTTCTCCAGTTCATCCAGCAGCACGAGGCAGTAAGGGCGCCGACGCACCGTCTCTGTCAGCTTACCGCCCTCTTCGTACCCCACATAACCGGGAGGCGCACCGATAAGCCGGGACACCGACTGTTTTTCCATATACTCTGTCATATCCAGCCGGATCATGGCTTCCCGGCTGCCATACAGCTCCTGAGCCAAGGCTCTGCACAGTTCCGTCTTTCCCACTCCCGTAGGACCGGCAAAGAGCATACACGCCACCGGTCGGTGAGGATCCCGGATCCCACTGAGTCCCCGGCGCACCGTATCCGCCGCGTTCTTCACCGCTGCATTCTGTCCGATCACCTGTTCTGCCAAGGTCTTTTCCAGTTCCAAAAGCTTCTTGCGGCGGTCTGCTGTCAATCTACCCACAGGGATCCCGGTACGCTCCGATACCGCCCATGCCACATCCTCCGCCGTTACTGCCCGGACACGCCGGGGCTCTCCCCGCTGGGAAATCCGCTGCATTTTATCCCGAAGCTGCGCTGCCTTCTCAAACTTACTTTCCCGGATGGCTTCCTGCAACTCCTGTTCCAGTTCCTTCCGAAGACCAGGCCGCAACTGGGACTGTTCCTCCAGTCGGGCATGGGCAGCACCCTCGTCCAACAGGTCAATGGCCTTATCCGGCAGGTACAGATCCGGCAAATAGCGTCTTGACAGCCGCACCGCTGCCTCCAGGGCTTCTTCGGTAATTCGCAGCCGATGGTGCTGCTCCAGTCCCGGCCTCAGTCCATACAGAATTGCCATGGTAGACCGGTGGTCCGGTTCCTCCACCGTCACAGGGCGGAACCTCCGCTCCAGAGCCGGATCTTTTTCGATGTATTTTCGGTATTCCTCCAAGGTGGTCGCCCCCAGCATCTGCAGCTCCCCTCTGCCCAGTGCCGGCTTAAAAATATTCGCTGCGTCAATGGCCCCCTCTGCCGCACCGGCACCCACAATGGTATGCATTTCATCCACAAACAGGATCACATCTCCACAGCGGCGGATCTCTGCCAGCACATCCCGGAGCCGTTCCTCAAATTCCCCCCGATATTTTGTCCCTGCCACCAGATTTGCCATATTCAGGCTCATCAACCGCTTTTCCCGGAGCTGGGGCGGCACTGCACCTGCTGCCATCCTTTGTGCCAACCCCTCCGCAATGGCAGTTTTCCCCACCCCGGGCTCTCCGATGAGGGCAGGATTGTTCTTATTGCGCCGACTCAGTATACCGATGACCGTTTCGATCTCCCGGTCTCTGCCGATCACCGGATCCATAGAAGCTGCTTTGACCAGCAGATCCTCACTGAACTGTTCCAACAGTTTCGTTGTTACCGCCTCCTTTTTCCGCCGTTGGGGCACCCACGCAGGATGGCTCCCATATTCCACTGCTCTTGTAAATAAAAGCTGCCGGTCTATACCGGCAAGATGCAGAAGCTCACAGGCTGCGCTGTCTTCCTCCCGCAGAAGAGATAACAGAATATGATCCGGCAGGACCTCCCGTTTTCCCTGTCTCGCTGCCTCCTGCCCTGCCCGATGTAGTACCCGACGGGCGTGGCGGGTAAAGCCTTGCGGGAGGGGCAGGTCCGGGGTTCCCCTTCCCCATCTGTACTCAGCCAGCTGCTGCGCTCCATAGCCGTCATATCCACAATACTGCAGCAGCCGCCCCGGCAGACCCGCCGCCTCCCCCAAAGCAAGCAGCAAATGGACACTTCCCACACAGCTGTGCCCCAGCTGCCGCGCCTTTTGGGCAGCCTGCCGGATCACCTGTCTTCCCTGCGTCCCGTAACGCATCCCCATCTCCCCTTTTTCCGTGGATTATTCCCCCGGAAAAAGAAAAAAATACACTACTGAAAAAAGATATTGCATTTTGAAAAATCCATGCTAGAATATAGTTGCACCCAGTAAGGATGCACATCACATATACTGGAGGAAAGATCATGGCTTACACTATTACTGACGCTTGTGTCAAGTGCGGCAGCTGCGCCGAAAATTGCCCCGTCGAGGCAATCTCCGAGGGCGAAGAGAAGTTCGTCATCGACGCTGACGTTTGCGTTAGCTGCGGCAGCTGTGTCGACAACTGCCCCGTTGAAGCAATCGTGGAAGAGTAATTCTCCGATTCTGCCGTCTGCCTGCGCCGCTGTTATCTCGGTCGCAGGCAGATTTTTTTAACGGAGGTCAGGTAATGGAGCAACTACATAACGGCTATACACTGGAGCTTTCCCCCGGCGCCTTTCCATTGAGCACCGATTCCGTGGTCCTGTCGGGCTTTGCAAGACTTTCCAAGAATGTCAAAGTACTGGATCTGTGTTCCGGCTGCGGCACACTGGGACTTTTGCTGTGTGCAGAGCATCCCGGCTGCAGCGTTACAGGTATTGAGATCGACAAGGCGGCACACCGGATGGCCCTCCAAAACGCACAAAGAAACGATCTTTCTCACCGGCTTTTCGGCATCCACGGCTCCATTGCCGATGCAAAAACATTGGTTGGTGCCGGCAGCTTTGATGCCTGCATTTGCAATCCCCCGTATTTCTCCGGCGGGATCCCCAGCGCTACCCTCTCCGGTGCCCGACAGGAGACCCTGTGCGCCCTTTCCCATGTGATAGCTGCCGCAGGCTGGGCGCTGCGCTTCGGAGGAGATCTTTTTCTGGTACACCGTCCGGAACGGCTGGCCGAACTGTTTGTCTGCGCAGATGAAAACCATTTAGAGCCCAAGAGGATGCAGCTGCTGCGCCATCGGCAGGGCGGTCCCATAAGCCTTGTTCTGGTCCAGCTTCGTAAAGGAGCGAAAGCAGGACTTATCTGGGAGGAAGAAGCCCTTTTTGACGAAAAAGGACAGCCTACTCAGTACTACCGCAAGCTCTATCATACATAGGAGGTTATTCCCATGCCTGGCATGTTATATCTTGTCCCCACCCCCATCGGCAATTTGGGGGACATTTCCATTCGCTGCCGTCAAGCTCTGGAGGAAGCGGATTTCATTGCCGCTGAGGACACCCGGGTGACTTTGAAGCTTTTGAATCACCTGGGCATCAAAAAAAATCTTGTAAGCTATTATGAACACAACAAAGCCCAAAAGGGCGATGTGATTCTTGACCGGATCCTTGCCGGTGAGACCTGCGCATTGGTCTCCGATGCCGGCAGCCCCGCTATTTCCGATCCCGGAGAGGAACTGGTGAAGCAATGCGCTGAAGCCGGCATTACTGTCTGCGCCATTCCCGGTCCCTGCGCCGTGATCACGGCACTGAGCATCTCGGGACAAAGCACCGGTCGATTCTGCTTTGAGGGCTTTTTGTCCACCGCCAAGAAAAGCCGGCGGGAGCATTTGGAGGCCCTCATCGGGGAGCAGCGGACCATGATCTTTTACGAAGCACCCCACAAGCTGCTGTCTACCCTGGAGGATATGGCCCAGGTGTTCGGGTCGGAACGGCCCATCAGCCTGTGCAGAGAGCTGACTAAGCTCCACGAAGAGGTAGTACGCACCACCTTGGGTGATGCCATCGAACTGTATACCCAGCAGCCCCCGAAGGGCGAATTTGTATTGGTTGTCGCCGGTGCCCAGCCTCCCGTCAAGGAAGAATTCACAGCCGTGGATGCAGCCCAGCGGGTCAAGCAGCTGATGGAAGAGGGCCTTAGCCGCAAGGACGCAGTGAAGCAGACCGCCAAGGAATTGGACCTTCCGAAAAATGTTGTTTACGATGCCGCTTTGAACGCTGAATGAGACAAAGGAGTACCAACATGACCATTGACATCATGCTGCGAACCCTGACACTGGAAGAAAAAGCTGCCCTTTTGCAGGGCAAAACCAACTGGACCACCCGGGATATTCCCCGACTGCGGATCCCCTCCATGACCCTTGCCGATGGTCCTCACGGAATACGCAAGCAAGCCGGCAAGGGAGATCATCTGGGCATTGGACAGTCTGTACCCGCCACCTGTTTCCCTACCGCTGCCACCATGGCAAACAGCTGGGACCCAGAACTGGGTACAAAGCTGGGACAGGCTCTGGGACAGGAGGCTGCCGCTCAGGATGTCCATGTGGTTTTGGGACCCGGACTGAATCTAAAGCGCAGTCCTTTGGGTGGCAGAAGCTTTGAATATTTCTCCGAGGACCCCTATCTGTCCGGAAAAATGGCAGCCGCCTACATCCGCGGAATTCAGGAAAACGGCGTTGCCGCCTGTCCCAAGCATTTTGCCGCCAACTCCCAGGAGCTGGCGCGGATGACCACGGATTCCGTGGTGGACGACAGGACCCTCCACGAACTGTATCTTACCGGCTTTGAGATTGCCGTGAAGGAAGGCCGCCCCCGGGCGCTGATGACCAGCTATAATCCCATCAACGGCACCTATGCCAACGAACATAAAGTGCTCCTCACGGATGTCCTGCGGAAGAAGTGGGGATTTGAGGGCTTTGTGGTCACAGACTGGGGCGGAAGCAACGATCATGCCGAAGGTGTCCGGGCAGGCTCCTGCCTGGAGATGCCCGGCCCCGGTGCGCACAGTGCCCTGTCCCTCATTGCAGCCGTCCGCTCCGGAAAGCTCCGGGAAAGCGCCCTCGACGACCGACTGCGGGAACTGCTGCCGGTGATCATGGACACCACCGCCGCCGCAGCAGGCGCACCCAAGGTCTTTGACCGGCATGCACATCATGCCCTTGCACGGGAGTGTGCTGCCCAAAGCATCGTACTTTTGAAAAACAACGGAATCCTCCCGTTGGATACCGGAAAGAAAATTGCACTGATCGGTGAGCAGGCGGAAAAGCCCCGATACCAAGGATCTGGCTCCAGTCAGGTCCATCCCACACAGCTCAGCTCTTTGAAAGACGCTCTGGAAGCTGCCGGCGTTCCCATCAGTGTTTACTGCAAGGGGTATCACGGTGTCACCCCCAACCGTGCTTTAGAGGCAGAAGCCACCGCAGCTGCCGCAGAGGCAGATGTTGTTTTGCTGTGCATCGGTTTGGATGAAGGCAGCGAATTTGAGGGCTGCGACAGAGACCGTCTGGAGCTTCCCCCATCACATCAGGCTCTGATGGAGGCTGTCTGCACCGTCAACGACAATGTGGTGCTGGTTCTTTCTGGGGGTGCCCCGTTCCTGCTGCCGCAAGTGCCCTACGCCGCCGCCATTCACGGCTATCTGGGAGGACAAGCTGGCGGTGAAGCCATGGCAGATGCACTGACCGGAAAGGTCAATCCCAGTGGAAAGCTCGCCCAAACATGGCCCGCTTCCTTGGGAGACAGCCCTGCCTACGGCTACTATCCCGGCAGAGGCAGCGCCCAATACAGAGAGGGGCTGTTTGTAGGCTACCGCTATTATGAAACCGCCCAGGTACCTGTTCTGTTCCCCTTTGGTCACGGACTGAGCTACACAAGCTTTGCTTATTCCGATCTTCACGCAGACAAGCATACCGTCAGCTTCACCCTGACCAACACCGGCGATGTTGCCGGCAGTGAAGTGGCACAGGTGTACATTGGCTGCCGCTCCCATGCCATTGCAAGGCCTGCCAAGGAGTTAAAAGGCTTTGGCAAGTTTTATTTGGAACCGGGAGAAAGCAAGCGGGTAACCATCCGGCTGGACAGCACTGCCTTCCGTTACTACAACACCATAACCAAGCAGTTTGAGGTAGAAACTGCCAACTATGACATCTTTGTGGGCAGTAGCATTTGCCACATCCGGCTGCAGACCACCCTGCGGATCTTCGGCACAGAAGCCCACATCCCTCCTGTCCCTCCGGAGTGTTACCGCACTGGGCAGATACAAAATGTCAGCGACGAGGATTTCTCCGCATTGCTGGGCCGCCCTCTGCCCCAGGAGGTACCATCCAAAACAGTTACACCTTTGACTACAGTAGGACAGCTTTCCAAAGCCAAAAGTCCTGTGGCAAGAATGTTGGGCAGAAGGGCCATACGCGCCGTGGCAAAGGCTGCCGCCGAGGGAAAACCCTCCACCGAAGCCAGCTTTGTGTGCCATATGCCCCTGCGAGCCATGGCGCAGATGACCGGAGGTTTGGTGACCCATCAGATGGTGGACGATCTGGTATTTCTGTGCAACGGTCATTTCTTCCGGGGGACCGGATGGCTTATCGCCCATTTCTTTAAGGGAAGAAAGGAATCTGCCGCCTTTGAGCGATTCCTTCATAATGCGTAATAAAAAACAGCCACCTAAGGTGGCTATTTTTTATTGCCCCAGCATAGGCTTGCACCGGAGGGGATGGACATGATACTCAGTTGGATCTTTACGGTGCTGGTGGGAATTTCCCTGGTTGCGGCGGTGCTGCTGGGCAGAGGAAGCGAGCTGGCTGCTGCAATTCCACAAGGGGCGCAGGCGGGGATCACTCTTGCCATCTCATTGGCAGGCTCTCTGTGTCTGTGGACCGGAGTGGGGCGGCTTCTGGAAAAGACCGGGGTGACAGGGTATCTTTCGCGGCTGCTTCGTCCCCTTTTGCATCGGCTGTTTCCCGAGACCAAACAAGACCCTGTTCTGGCAGGTACGGTCAGCGCCAATATCTGCGCCAATTTCTTAGGATTAGGCAACGCAGCCACCCCCATGGGGATTCAGGCTGCCCGGCGTATGGCAAAGGGCAGCACCGTTGCCGGGGATTCTCTGTGCCGGCTGGTAGTACTGAACACCGCTTCCATCCAGCTGATTCCCGCCACGGTAGCCGCCATCCGGGTCAGTGCCGGATGCCGCTCCCCCTTTGACATCCTGCCGGCTGTATGGGTCACAAGCATCTTTTCCGCCGGGGCAGGACTGGCTGCCGCGTGGCTCATGGGAAAGCTGTGGCGCCATGGTTGATTATCTTGTCCCCGGCTTACTTTTAGGTGCGTTGGTCCTAGCCCTTAAGAAAAAAGAAAATCCCTACAGCCTGTTGCTGGAGGGAGGCGAAGAGGGACTGAAGCTGCTGGTACAGCTGATCCCCACACTGATCCTGCTGCTCACCGCCGTCACCATGCTCCGCTCATCCGGTGCTGTGGAGTGGATCAGCACCGTCTGTGCGCCGGTTTTCCACTTTTTCGGGATCCCTCCGGAGACAGCCATGCTGGTACTGATCCGTCCCATCAGCGGCAGTGCCGCCCTTGCGGTAGGCTCCGAACTGATGCTGACCCACGGTGCGGATTCTCTTATCGGCAGGACCGCTGCGGTGATGCTGGGTTCCACGGAAACCACCTTCTACACCATCAGTGTCTATTTCGGTGCTGCGGGGATCAAAAAGACCCGCTACGCACTGCCGGCAGCACTCATTGCCGACATGACCGGTTTCATCATGGCCTCCCTAACCGCAAAATTTCTGATGTAAAAAATCCCCACGGATAATTCCGTGGGGATTTTGACACGATGATAAGAAGGAGATTAGTAACCCTTTCTCTTGTTCTTACGGGCAGCTTCAGACTTCTGCTTCCGCTTCAGACTGGGGCTGACATAATGCTCGCGCTTCTTGACCTCTGCAATAACGCCCTCCTTGGCACAGCTACGCTTGAAGCGGCGCAGAGCGTTCTCCAGAGACTCGTTCTCTCTGACGCGAATTTCAGACATGGTTTTCCCTCCCTCCGATGGCATCCGGCTATCTCCAGGATGCGTTCAGGGCCCAATTATCGGGCTTAATTATTATAATTCGATTCTTCCCAAATGTCAAGGGCCATTTATCGGCATTTGGGGTTTTATTTTACGATCAGGTTGACCAGCTTATTCTTGACCACGATGGTCTTGACGATATTGCCCCCCTGTTTCTCCAGGAACCGGGCGATCTTCTCATCAGCCAGCACATTGGCGATCACAGCTTCGTTATCCAGATCCGCATCCATCTCCACTGTGCCGCGCATCTTGCCGTTGACCTG
>JAGAMQ010000123.1 GCA_017624645.1 Oscillospiraceae bacterium | reverse complement strand
CCAGTGTCAATGTTGGCTCCACCCGTGCCGGTATCAACATGGACGCTGTGGCAAAAATGGGTCAAATCATTAAGAAGACCGCGGAGGTTACCGCGGACAACGACGGACTTGGCTGTGCCAAGCTGGTGGTATTTGCCAATGCGGTGGAAGATAACCCCTTTATGGCAGGTGCCTTCCACGGGGTGGGCGAGCCGGAGTGTGTGCTGAATGTGGGCGTTTCCGGTCCCGGTGTGGTGTACCATGCCCTGCAGAGCGTCAAGGGGCAGCCCTTTGACGAGGTAGCTGAAACCATTAAGAAGACTGCCTTCCGGATCACCCGGATGGGTCAGATCGTAGGAGTGGAGGCTTCCAAGCGGCTGGATGTACCTTTTGGAATCGTGGATTTGAGCCTTGCTCCCACCCCTGCTGTTGGCGATAGTGTTGCCCGGATCCTGGAAGAGATGGGTCTGGAAGTCTGCGGTACCCATGGTACCACCGCTGCACTGGCAATGCTCAACGACGCGGTGAAAAAGGGCGGCGTTATGGCATCCAACCACGTGGGCGGCTTGTCCGGTGCCTTTATCCCCGTGTCCGAGGACGAGGGGATGATTGCAGCTGCGGAAGCCGGCACCCTGTGCCTTGATAAGCTGGAGGCGATGACATGCGTCTGCTCTGTGGGTCTTGACATGATCGCCGTTCCCGGCGATACTCCTGCTTCCACTATTTCTGCCATCATTGCCGACGAAGCCGCCATTGGTATGGTCAACTCCAAGACCACTGCTGTGCGTATCATTCCTGCTCCCGGCAAGGTGGTGGGCGATCGGGTGGAAATGGGCGGTCTGCTGGGCAGCGCCCCGGTAATGCCCGTACATCCGGAATCCAGCGAAGCCTTTATTGCCCGTGGTGGAAGAATCCCTGCACCCCTACAGAGCCTGAAAAACTGATATCGGTGCAAAACCAGTCGAAAAACCCCAGCCGTTAGGCTGGGGTTTCTACTATTTCGCGGAAAGATCTACTTCTCTTCGCAGAATGGTCAGTGCCGGTACTTGCCGGGGAAGCTGGATGGTAAAACGCATTTGGGGAGTTCTGGGCTCGGTCAGGGGCTGACCTTCCATATCCTCCATGGCAGGGACTACGATGGGGAAGGGGCGGATATCAGGACCAACCACTTCCAACGCATCTCCCTGTGCGAACTTGTTGCGCAGGCTGCACACAGCAAGACCCTTTTCGTCGCAGCTTTCCACAATGGCGCAGACCTGACATTGCCGGATGTAACGGGAATGTTCCGTATATTGTCCCGGTTCACCGAAGTAGAAGCCGGTGGAATAGATCCGGTGGGATACATGCTCCACCTCATCACGCCAAACGGGATCCACCGGACGGCCGGCAGCCACATCGTCAATGGCGTGTCGGTAAGCACCGGTGATGATGGCGGCATAGTAAGCAGATTTTGCCCGGCCTTCGATCTTGATGCAGTCCACACCGGCATCCTGAAGCTCCTGTAAATGATCGATCATGCACATATCCTTGGAATTGAGGATGTATGTCCCTTTCTCGTCTTCAAATACGGGGAAATATTCTCCCGGACGTTTTTCTTCCATCAGTGCATACTGATAGCGGCAGGGCTGGGCACAGGCACCCCGGTTGGAATCTCTACCGGTCATATAGTTGCTTAGCAAGCACCGCCCGGAATAACTGACGCACATGGCACCGTGACCGAAGGTTTCGATCTCCAGTTCCTTTGGGGAGTTCTCCCGAACGGTGCGGATCTCCTCCAGGGAAAGTTCTCTTGCCAGAACCACCCGCTGGGCTCCCAGCTCATACCATGCTTTGGCACATTCGTAGTTGGCAATGGATTGTTGGGTGGAAATGTGCCGGGCACACCGGGGGGCGTATTTCCCAGCCAGAGTAAAGGCACCCAGATCCGCAAGGATCAAAGCATCCACACCGGCATCCTGTAGCTGTTCCAAATAGGCAGGTAACTGCACCACTTCGTCGTTGCGGGGCATGGTGTTCACGGTGACATTGACCTTGACTCCATGTTCATGGGCGTATTTTACGGCAGTGGGCAGCTCCTCCGGGGTGAAGTTTCCAGCGAAGGAGCGCATGCCAAAGTCTGTACCCGCCAGATACACGGCGTCCGCACCGTAAAGCACAGACATTCTCAGCCGTTCCATATCTCCGGCAGGACTTAATAATTCCAGCTTTTTCATCAGTAGCCCAGTTCCTTTGCCAGCTTTTCGTGGTCGCTGAGATTGGTGGAGAACCGGTGCTTGTTGGCACCTTTGTCAAAGATGAAGAAGTAGTAGCCGGTATCTTCCGGTGCCAGCGCCGCATCCAGACTGCCCAGACCCGGGTTAGCAATGGGCGCCTTGGGCAGACCGGTGTGGGTGTAGGTATTGAAGGGGCTGGCGGTACGCTCAGCGGGGGTCAGATCACGACCGGTGTAGTAGTTTACGTCGTAGAGCAGTGTGGCGTCACTGTTCAGATAGGGGTAGGATGCCGAATGGGTCAGACGGTTGTAGAATACGGAAGCAATGGAGTAACCCTCCAAATTGTTTGCCTTTTCCTTTTCTACGATGGAGGCCATGATGACCACTTCCCGAATACTCAGGTTCAGCCCCAGTTTTTGGTTCAATGCAGTATATTTTGCCAGCATCCGGTCTGTGAAGCGGTAATCAAAGTCGTCAAGGAACTTCTCGATGACACGTCCCGGCTTGTCGTTGAGGTAGAACTCGTAGGTGTCGGGGAACATAAAGCCCTCCAGGCAGTACTTGTGACCTCTTTCCACATCCCGCAGGAACCAGTAATCCTCCAACTCTCCGTTGGCGGCGTAGGCCTCCAGTTCGCTGGCTTTACACACACCCTTTTCTTCCAAAAGCTTAAAGATCTGGGCGCAGCTGTATCCCTCGGGGATCATGACCTCCACGGTGACGATGGCGCTGCCCTTGTAGGACATGGCGTTGACCAGGGCGTTGTAGTCGTATACAAGCTTACCACTGAAGGTGACAGAGCCGGTCTTGATGTTTTCGCCCTTGCCGGTAAGCTCAGCAAACAGGGAAAAGAGCTTTCCGTAGCGAATCAGGCCGGTCTTTTCCAGCTTCTCGCCGATATCATCTATGGTGTCGCCTTCCTCTACAGTGATGGTGACCTCCATAGGGGTCTTTCCCAAAGCCAGCAGGTCTGCGGCACTGACCCATAACAGCCGTCCCAGAGAAATACCGATGGCAAGAATCAGTATAAGCCAGATGGCGGTGGAGATCAAATGGGGAATTCCCCAAAGACCGTCGCCGCTCTTCTTGTTGCCGCGGATGCGCTGCCACAGGGATTGGGGATCCACATTCTGAGCAGGGGGCGCAGGCTGTTTCTTAGGCATTTCCCGTTCCGGCTCCGGTTCGCCCCAATTTTCCGCCATGGTCTCCTGGACGATCCGTTCCAGTTCTGCGTCATCGGGACGGACCAATCCGGCAGCACGGACAGCTGCTTCGTCTACAGCCAGCTCCTTAGGTACATTCCGGGGGCCGAGAATACTGTCCAGCCAGTTGTCGTCCTGGTTGGAAGCAGGGTTGTTCTTTTCGTTATCCATGTAAGCATCCTCCTGTCAGCGGATCACAAACTGTGCGGCCACGTTGTCGGCGGTCTTCTGACCTTTCAGTGCGGCCACCAAGGAAAGTCCAAAGGGAACGGCACAGCCGGCGGAAGTGCCGGTGATCAGTTTTCCGTCCCGGACAAAGGCAGCATTTTCTGCTATTTGGGCGGTTTCCATGCCGGCTTCGCAGCCGGGATAGCAGGTGGCGTTCCTGCCGTGGGTGATTCCCAGATCTGCAAGTACGGTAGGGCCGGCACAGATGGCTGCCACAAATTTGTCATTCTCCCAAGCAAAGGCAAGGGCATCCATGGCCTCTTTGCTGGCACGGACGGAGGTGACACCGCCCAGACCACCGGGGAGAACGATCATATCCATGTCGGTCAGATCCATTTGTCCCAGTTCAATGTCGGCTTCTACGCCGATCCCGTGGGCACCGTAAACGGTCTTTCCGTTGACACCTACCGTCATAACCTCAATTTGCGCTCTGCGCATCAGATCCAAAGGCGTGATGGCTTCTACTTCTTCAAAGCCGGTTCCAAGGAGCACATATACCATAGTTAATCCTCCAAACATTGCATAACGGCGGCGTAGATCTCCCGGTGGATATCCTCAATAGAGCGCATAGCACCGTCCCGGACACAGGAGATGACCTTCCAGCCATAATACTCGGCAGCCGCTCTGCCGGTCTCCCGACAGGTGGCAAGATAATCCATATCCTTTTCGTGAATATCTGCTTTGGTATTGGTGGCTTCCTCACGGCCCCGGAGCATCTTCTCGGTGAAATCCGTGGGAACATCCAGATAAATGGTCAGATCGGGGCGGGGCAGACCCAGCTTTTCATATTCAAAATCGTACAGCCAACGCAAATACTCCTGCTGACCGGCACCAGTCTCCTTGGAAGCCTGATGCACTGCGTTTGAGGTGGTGTAGCGATCGGAAAGGACCAGTCCGCCGTCTTCGTACCATTGACCCCAGTCCATTTTATAGGAGGCGTAGCGGTCTACCGCGTAGAAAGACGAAGCGGCATAGGCACCCACGTCGGAGGGTTTGTCACCAAAGGCACCTCCCAGATACATCCGGATCAGCGCGGAGCTTTCCTGGTCATAGCGGGGGAATACGATATGCTTAAACGCCACCTGATTTTCCTGCAAATGCTTGGACAGCAGAGCGAACTGAGTGGACTTTCCAGAACCGTCGGTTCCTTCAATTACGATTAGTTTGCCCATTTCCGCGTACCTCCTTGTGGGGAACAGAAAATATCACCATAAAATATAGCATAATTTCTTCTGTTTGTCCACCATTCAAAACAGGAAACCAAAAAATATACAATTTTGTAATATCTTCCGGAAAGGAAAGTTGCATAATGAGAAAAAAACTGCTACAATAAAGAAAATTCAATCAAAAGGACGATAAATAATATGGACGAAAAAACGATGACCTTTCAGGATCTGGGCCTTTCGGAGCAGATGCTGAAGGCGCTAGAAAAGAAGGGTTACGGCTATCCCACCACCATCCAGCAGGAGGCGATTCCTCCCTTTATGCAGTGGAAGGATGTGATCGCCAAGGCGCCTACAGGAACCGGTAAGACCTTTGCGTTTGGTATTCCCATGATCGAGCATGTGGATCCGGAGTGTGAGGCTGTCCAGGGATTGGTGTTGGCGCCCACCCGGGAGCTGGCTCTGCAGATCGGTGACGAGCTGCGGGGGTTGCTGACCTACTATCAGGGCATCCGGGTGGCGGTGCTGTACGGAGGTGCCGGCATTGTAGGACAGGCAAAACAGCTGGAGAAAAAGCCGCAGATCGTGGTGGCAACTCCGGGACGGCTTATGGACCACTATAACCGGAAAAACATCCGGCTGGACAAGATTCAGACGGTGGTGCTGGACGAGGCAGACCGGATGCTGGACATGGGCTTCTTTAAGGATGTGACCCGTATTATTGAAAAGGTGAAGAACCGGAAGAATCTGGGCCTGTTTTCTGCCACCATCTCCCAGGAGGTCATGACGGTTTCCTGGATGTATCAGCGGGATGAGGTGGAGATCACCGTAGAACCCAAGCAGGAGGACCGACCGGATAT
>JAGAMQ010000122.1 GCA_017624645.1 Oscillospiraceae bacterium | reverse complement strand
GAGGAACTGCTGCAGAATATTGTTACCGAGAATAAGGAGCTGCCCGAAAGCGCAAAGATCGACCTGATCGTAGCACTGATTACTCTGAAGTACACCCAGTCCAACTCCGTTTGTTATGCTGTGGATGGACAGGCTATCGGTGTCGGTGCCGGTCAGCAGTCCCGTATCCACTGCACCCGTCTGGCAGGCAGCAAGGCAGATACCTGGTTCCTGCGTCAGCATCCCAAGACCCTGAACCTGCCTTTCCGCGAGGACCTGGGCCGCCCCAACCGTGACAATGTGATCGATGGTTACATCAACGGCAATGAGGAAGATGTATGTGCCGATGGCATTTGGCAGAACTACTTCACCCAGCAGCCGGAGCGTCTCACCGAGGAAGATAAGAAGGCATGGCTGGCAAGCCGTCAGAACGTGGCTCTTGGCTCCGATGCATTCTTCCCCTTCAGTGATAACATCAAACGCGCTGCCGCCTCCGGTGTCAAGTACATCGCCGAGCCCGGCGGTTCCATCCGGGACGATTTGGTGATCGAGGAGTGCAATAACCGCGGTATTGTTATGACATTCACCGGTATGCGTCTGTTCCACCATTAATGGAGGGTGTTGAATGAAAGTTATGGTTGTTGGTGGTGGCGGCAGAGAGCATGCCATCATTCGCAAGCTGAAAGAAAACAGCAGAATTGAAGAGATCTTTGCACTGCCCGGAAACGGCGGTATGGCTGACGATGCGACCTGTGTCAACATCGCTGCCACCGACCTGGATGGTATCGTAAATTTCGCAAAGGTCAGCGCCGTGGATTACGCAGTGGTGGCTCCGGATGATCCCCTTGTCCTTGGCTGTGTTGACCGATTGAACGCCATCGGTGTTCCTTGCTTCGGTCCCAACGCTAAGGCAGCGATCATTGAAGGCAGCAAGGCGTTTTCCAAGGACCTGATGAAGAAGTACAGTATTCCTACTGCTGCGTATGAGATCTTTACGCAGATCGATAAGGCGCTGGAGTACGTAAAGACCTGCCCCATTCCTACTGTCATCAAGGCAGACGGCCTTGCTTTGGGTAAGGGTGTCATTATTGCACAGTCCAGAGAAGAGGCCGTGGATGCTGTTACGGATATGATGGCAAACGCCAAGTTCGGCAAGTCCGGCTCCACTGTTGTGATTGAAGAGTTCCTCACCGGCCCCGAGGTTTCCGTGCTGGCTTTTACCGACGGAAATGTGGTAAAACCCATGGTTTCCTCCATGGATCACAAGCGGGCAGGGGACGGGGATACCGGCCTTAATACCGGAGGTATGGGCACCATTGCCCCCAACCCCTATTATACGGAAGACATCGCCAATGAGTGCATGGAAACCATTTTCCTTCCTACCATCAAGGCAATGAACGCCGAAGGCCGTACCTTTAAGGGTTGCCTGTACTTTGGTCTGATGCTGACCCCAAACGGACCCAAGGTCATTGAGTACAACTGCCGCTTCGGCGATCCGGAAACCCAGGTGGTGCTGCCCCTGCTGGAGAGCGACCTGCTGACGGTGATGATGGCTACCACCAACGGTACTTTGGCTGAGACTGAGGTTGTTTTCTCTGATAAGAGTGCCTGCTGCGTGGTTACTGCTTCTGCCGGCTATCCTGAAAGCTATCAGAAAGGTTTCCCTATCACCATGACACAGGAAGCCAAAGCACATACCTATGTTGCCGGTGCTAAGCTGGAGAATGGGGTGTTGGTAACCTCCGGCGGCCGTGTTACCGGCACCACTGCTGTGGCGGATACATTGGAAGCTGCCATCGGTGAGGCATATCGCCTTGCAGAGGGCGTTGTATTTGAAAAAGCTTACCGCAGAAGCGATATCGGTCAGCGTGGTCTGGCTGCAAAACAGTAAGGAGGATATGCTCCCATGGTATATCGCGTATATGTAGAGAAAAAGTCCGGTCAGACCCACGAGGCTGAGAGCCTTCTGAAGGAGGTCAGAGAGTTCCTTCAGATCAAGGGGCTTTCTTCTGTTCGGGTTCTGAACCGCTACGATGTAGAAAAGATTGACGAGAAGCTGTTCCGCTATGCGGTCAATACTGTTTTTTCTGAGCCTCAGGTGGATAATGTGTCCTATGAGGTTCCTCAAGGCAGTATTGTATTCGCTGTGGAGCCGCTGCCCGGTCAGTTTGACCAGCGGGCAGACTCTGCCGCTCAGTGTGTGCAGATTCTGTCCCAGGGGGACAGACCCCTTGTGCGTACCGCCAAGGTTTATGTGCTGGAGGGTGATCTTTCCCAAGATGACATTGCGGCTATCCGCAGACATGTGATTAACCCCGTGGAGTGCCGGGAGGCATCTTTGGATTTGCCCGAGACCCTGGAGATGGAAGTCACCGTTCCCGATTCTGTTGCTACGGTGGAGGGCTTCCTGGATCTGGATGCCCAGGGGCTTTCCAAGATGGTGAAGGAACTGGGTCTTGCTATGGATCTGGATGATATTACTTTCTGCCAGACCTACTTCAAGACAGAAAACCGCAACCCCACCATCACCGAGATCCGGATGATCGATACATATTGGTCTGACCACTGCCGTCACACTACCTTCAATACTACCATTGACAATGTTTCTTTTGCAGACCCGCTGTTGCAGCAGGCATACGAGGATTATATTGCCACCCGTAAGGAGTTGGGCCGCACCAAGCCCATCAACCTCATGGATATTGGCACCCTTGCCGGTAAGTATCTGCGTAAGAACGGCTATCTGGACAAGCTGTATGAATCTGAGGAGATCAATGCCTGTACTGTCCGGATGACTGTGACTGTGGATGGCGAGGAGCAGCCCTGGCTGCTGCTGTTCAAGAACGAGACCCATAACCACCCCACGGAGATCGAGCCCTTCGGCGGTGCAGCTACCTGTATTGGCGGCGCTATCCGTGACCCCCTTGCCAGCCGCGCTTACGTGTATGCGGCAATGCGTGTCACCGGTGCTGCAGATCCTTTGAAGCCTGTGAACGAGACCATTAAGGGTAAGCTGCCCCAGCGTAAGATCGTCACCACCGCTGCCGCCGGTTATTCTTCCTACGGCAACCAGATCGGCCTGTGTACAGGCATGGTGGACGAGCTGTATCACCCCGGCTATGCTGCAAAGCGCATGGAAATCGGCGCTGTTGTGGGTGCTGTCCATGAAGACCACTCTAAGCCGGATTTTCCGGCACCCGGTGATAAGGTCATTCTCTTGGGTGGCCGTACCGGCCGTGACGGCTGTGGCGGTGCTACCGGCTCCTCCAAGAGCCACACTGTGGAATCTCTGGGTTCCTGCGGTGCGGAGGTGCAGAAGGGTAATGCACCCGAAGAGCGGAAACTGCAGCGTCTGTTCCGCAATGCCGAGGCTGCTGTGATGATCAAGCGCTGTAATGACTTTGGTGCTGGCGGTGTGTCTGTTGCCATTGGCGAGCTGGCAGACGGTCTGGAGATCGATCTGAACAGTGTTCCCAAGAAGTATGAGGGACTGGACGGCACCGAGTTGGCTATCAGTG
>JAGAMQ010000010.1 GCA_017624645.1 Oscillospiraceae bacterium | reverse complement strand
TGTAAAAGCCTGCCGCTCCTTTCACCGATCAGCCCCGGAAAATCACCGAACAGGGAAAAATCAACATTTCTCCTTTTTTATTTGCTATGATGTATCCGTAACGAAAAGAAAAACGGAGGGCAGGGAAATGCAAGCAATGAAAACAACGGAGCTTGTCAAGAGGTACAAAAATCTGACTGCCGTAGACAGGCTGAATTTAGAAATCAAGCAGGGTGAATTATTCTCCCTGCTGGGGGTTAACGGTGCAGGAAAAACCACGACCATCAAAATGCTTTCCTGCCTGACAATGCCTACGGCTGGGGACGCCCTTGTGGGTGGCTACAGCATTACAAAAGAACCGGGGCAGGTTAAGAGACTGATCGGCGTATCTCCCCAGGAGACTGCTGTTGCTCCCAACCTTTCCGTAAAGGAAAATCTGGAGCTGATCTGCGGGATCCACGGATTTTCAAAAGAAAAAGCAAAGGCAAAGATCAGGGAGCTTGCCGGGCAATTTGCTCTGGGCGCGGTTTTGCAGAGAAAGGCCGGGAAGCTATCCGGGGGCTGGCAGCGCCGTGTGAGCATTGCCATGGCTTTGATCAGCGAACCTCAGATTCTGTTCCTGGACGAGCCTACTCTCGGTTTGGATGTCCTGGCACGGCAGGACCTGTGGGAAATGATCCGCTCTCTGAAAGGTAAAATGACCATCATTCTGACCACCCATTACATGGAAGAGGCCCGGGCACTTTCTGACCGCATCGGTATTATGAAAGACGGCAGACTTCTTGCGGTGGGAACGGCGGAGGAGCTAAACAGGCAAGCCGGAACAGAGGATTTTGAAGCCACGTTCGTCGCTATTGTAAAGGAGGGTGGGATATGAGAATGATGACCTTTGCCAAAAGATGCGCAAAGGAGATCTTACGGGATCCCCTTACCCTTGGCTTCGGTCTGGGGTTTCCTTTGGTGTTGCTATTGCTGCTCAGTGCTATGCAGGCAAACATTCCGGTGCCCCTGTTTGAGATCGACAAACTGACTCCGGGGATCACCGTCTTCGGTCTGTCCTTCATGACGCTTTTTTCCGCAACCCTGATCGCCAAGGACCGGGAAAGCGCCCTCCTACAAAGATTGTACACCACACCCCTTACGGGATTTGACTTTATCCTGGGCTATATGCTCCCGATCCTGCCCATCGCCCTGGGGCAGACGGCAATCTGCTATCTGTTTGCCCTCCCTTTGGGACTGAGTTTCCGCATAAATATTATTTATGCTGTCCTTGGGATCCTCCCTATGGCTATTTTCAACATTGCACTGGGTCTTTTATGTGGCAGTATTTTGGGCGTGAAACAGGTTGGCGGCATTTGCGGTGCATTGCTTACCAATCTTTCCGCATGGCTTTCAGGGGTGTGGTTTGACCTGAAACTTGTGGGAGGTTTTTTTGAGAAAACCGCCAATGCACTGCCCTTTGTCCACGCAGCAGAAATGGAAAAGGCGTTATGCAGCGGAGATCTTCGGCTTGCAGCGGCTCACTTTTTGCCGGTTTTGCTGTACAGTCTCCTTATCACGGCGGCTGCCGTGTTCTGTTTCCTCAGACAGATGAAAAAACAGTAGGACCGAAACAGCGTAAAAGGGGAAGCGACATGACCTGAATCATGCCGCTTCCCCAACATATTATAATACTGTTTTATCCCACCGCCCTTTGGGAGGGCAGTTTTCTCATTTCCGCATCCGGGCATACAGCCGCTGCAGCAGCGTCCGCAAGGGCGCGAACAGCAAAAGGGCAATGACAAAGTTTCCGATGGCGTGGGGAATATCAAACACGATCCCCGACAGCCACCACCGAAGGGCATAATCCACACCCCCGATGGCAATGTACACCGGCGCGCATAAGAGCCCGAAGGCCATGCCGAACACACCGGAAAGCAGCGCCCACCACAAAGGATTGCGCAGCCTGCGCATCAGAATCGCCGCTACTGCCAGCAAGGTCCACACATACAGATAGTTGATGTTCCACAGGTTGATGCCGTAAAGCAACACCTCCATCAGTACATACAGGTACACCGGATACAGGGCTTTCCAGCCGAACACCACCGCCATGAGCATCACCATCAGGCTCACCGGCTCGATATTGGGCAGACCGCTCATGGCAACCTTGGCACCGAAGGTCAATGCCCCCAGCACACCAAACAGAGCGATCTCCGCCAAAGAGAGTTTTCCCTTATGCAGCCTCATAAACCAGCTTGTAGGTCTTGCCGTCTACCACCGGGGTGGTGTCGATGCCCTGGAGGGCATACTCTTCCCCCTCATAGACCGCCCAGTAAGCACCGTCCTCAGCATAGACAGCCTTTACGCCATCCACATGGGTGATCTCCAGACCGTAGGGACCGGCATTGCCCTTGATAAGACCGGCTTCCTGAAGCACGGGTCCCACAAACTCCTGCTGTGTTTCATAGGTGAAGGTCTTTTCCGTCTTGTCCTCATAGACCACTACCAGGGTAAACTTCTTCATACCGGCATCACCGGTGTTGCCGGTGTCTTTCTGGGCGTTGCAGGCACACAGGGAAAGGAGCATCACCGCGGCCAGCAAAAATGCAATCGTTTTTCTCATTATAATTCCTCCTAAAAAAATAATACTGCGGCACCCGTATCGGGTGCCGCAGCCGTTTTCCTGCGACAAATCGCATCCTTTGTATCGCGCAAAGGACGGAGAATCCCATGTTCCGTAGGTCTTCTGACTCATGTGTCTGGATGGGGTTGCAGCCATCCGCGCCTGTTTCGGCCTTCCCAGGGGACGCCCCCCAGTGACCGGCTTTCGCCAAGAAACAAACTCCACATATACAGCGGCGGTACCGTTCAGGATTTACACCTGATTATCTTGTTCAGCAGACAGCGCCATACGCCCTGCCTGCCACGGAGCAGGTATCTAATTGTCATAAAGCATTGTAACACAAGGCGAATCCTGTGTCAACACCCACCTTGTCTGGTAATGACCCGGATGGCATGGCGCAGGCAGGTAACTTCTGCCTGGGCATGGGGGGCTTCCTGTTCCCCGTCCACAGTCCAGTAAAGGTCCTCCGGTGCCGAAACGGTTACGGATTCGGTGCTAAGGAAGGTGATCATGGAGCAATGATATGTCTTTTGCTGCAGACAGCGGACACATTCACTCAACTCCAAAAGGTCCCGGGGTGCCCGGATCAGAAGCAGCTCCAGCTGTCCGTCCGCCATGTCTACCCTGTCCTGTGACAGGGTAAGAACACCGCCCACACTGGTGGTGTTGCTGATGGCACCGAACAGGAAATCGTCTTCGATACAGCTGCCGTCGGGCAAAGTAAAACGAAGCCGGTGGGCGCGCAGCTGGGAAAGCTCCTGAATACTTCCCAGAACATACGCAGCATGTCCCAAAAGATTCTTCATCCCCTGGGGCGTAGCATAGCTGATGCGGGTAAAGACACCGAAGGAAGCCACATAGGTAAAATAGCGATCCCCGAACATGCCGATATCCACATGCCTTGGCTGGCCCTGTACAACGTCCCTGGCTGCCTGTAAAAGATCGGTGCTCAGACGCAGACTGGCGGCAAAATCATTGGTAGAACCCGCGGGAATATAACCAATGGGAACATCTGTGCCGCTTTTCAGCACACCGGAAACGGTTTCATTAAACGTCCCGTCACCGCCGCAGCAGACGATCCGCTCCACCTGCCCGGCATAGCCTGCAGCGGCAGCCTCCGCATCCCCCGGACCGGCGGTAATGTGGGTGATCACCGTAAAGTCTGCCCGGTTGAAAATGTCAATGATCTCTGCCAGAAGCTTTTTCGCTTTTTTCTGTCCCGCACAGGGGTTAATGATCAATAATAAATTTTTCACCGTGTCCCCTCCTGTCAAACCGTTATATAAGCAGTATACAAGAAAAAAATGAACAAACTGTCAATAGCTTGCCTTATTTTTCCTCTTTGTTCACTCTAGCAATAAAACTTTCTGGAAACACTATTATTTTTTGCATTTCGCACACTTTACAAGAAGATATTGTTATTGTATAATGTCACGGTATAGGTTTATAACACCTGCTAAATCCCGTCGAAACGCTGCTCTGCAGTAATATGATATGGAGGAATTTATTATGTCCGTTAAAGTTGCAATCAATGGTTTTGGCAGAATCGGCCGTCTGGCTTTCCGTCAGATGTTCGGTGCCGAGGGTTACGAAGTCGTTGCTATCAACGACCTGACCTCTCCCGAGATGCTGGCTCACCTGCTGAAGTATGACACCACTCAGGGTGCATACGCTCTGCCCTTCGGCACTCACACTGTCGAGGCTGGTGAGGACCACATCGTTGTCGATGGCAAGAAGATCACCATCTACGCAAAGGCTAACGCCGCTGAGCTGCCCTGGGGCGAGCTGGGTGTCGATGTGGTGCTGGAGTGCACCGGCTTCTACACCTCCAAGGCTAAGGCACAGGCTCACGTTGATGCCGGTGCAAAGAAGGTCGTCATCTCCGCTCCCGCCGGCAACGACCTGCCCACCATCGTGTACAATGTCAACCACGAGACCCTGACCAAAGAAGATACCATCATCTCCGCTGCTTCCTGCACCACCAACTGCCTGGCTCCCATGGCTAAGGCTCTGAACGACCTGGCTGCTATCGAGTCCGGCATTATGTGCACCATCCACGCTTACACCGGCGACCAGATGATCCTGGACGGTCCCCAGCGTAAGGGTGACAAGCGCCGCAGCCGTGCAGGTGCTTGCAACATCGTTCCCAACTCCACCGGTGCTGCCAAGGCCATCGGTCT
>JAGAMQ010000121.1 GCA_017624645.1 Oscillospiraceae bacterium | reverse complement strand
GCATAGAAAAAGCCCCTTAAGGGGCGGCCCGAGAAAGGAATGCGGTCGGCAAACCGTTCGGGGCCCCTTTAGGGGCAATAGTCTGTAAAATGCCCTTCTAGGGCTTAATCAAGCCTCCGGCTTAGCCGGAGGTTTTGACTATTATCCCTTTCGATTGTTGCACAGAGCGGAGATTACAGCATAAACTGTCCTATAAGCATCTTCTGCTTATTTATCGTTCCATTGGGAGGTATATCCATATGTCCGAGCATTTTGAGGATCGTGGCGGCTGCCCGCCGGAGCAGCCCCAATCTTTGGCGATCCATACACGAAAGATTACGGACAGCTGCCGGGACAAAGATTGCATTGAGGATCTGCGGGTCTATCTGACCGAAAGCTCCCAGGCACAGCTGGATACGGCCGCCGGTGCCAAGGTGCGCTGTGCTGAGCTGCTTTATACCTATATCGATGTGGAGCCGGTAGCTTTTGACAAAAAGCATTACTGCATCGATGTCACCTTCTTCTACCGGATCCTTGCCGATGCCATCGTCGGCACAGGACGCCCGGCAGCACTTTACGGATTGGCGGTATTCTCCAAACGTGCTGTGCTCTGCGGTGAGGACAGCGCCGCCCACATCTTTACCAGCGATACACGGCTTTGCGGCCCCGACGGACTGACCCGTTACAGTGCCAACAATCCCACAGCAGTGGTGGAGGTACTTGACCCCATGGTCCTCAGTTCCAAGGTCCGGGAGGTCTGCGAATGTGTCTGCACAGACAGCTGCCCCGTACAGATCCCCACGCTGATCCGTCAAATGTTTGACGAGGAACTGGTCCTTTCCGGGGATCGGCGACGACTGTTCGTGACCCTTGGGCAGTTCTCCATCATCCGGCTGGAGCGGGATGCCCAGCTGGTAGTTCCGGTGTTGGACTACAGCATCCCCACCAAGGAGTGCTGCGACAGCCCCGGATGTGCCGAGGATCCCTGCGAGGTGTTCTCTCGGATCCCCTTCCCCGCCGGCAGATTCACCCCCACCAACTGCGACCGGAAGGATGACTGCTGTGACGATCACGGCAGCGGTTACACCACCACAGGAAACTGCTGACAGTGCAAAAGCGCCGGAGGATTTCCCTCCGGCGTCATTTTTATTCACAGGGAAGCTGCACACAGAAGCAGTTTCCCGTAGGATTCGATTCCACCCACAGCTTTCCTCCATGCTCCTGCACCACCGACATAGCTATGGACAGGCCCAAGCCGAAGCTGCCAGGCGCATTTCGCGCGGTATCCATGCGGTAAAATCTCTGAAATATCCTGTTATTTTCCGATTCCGGGATAGGTTCTCCGGGGTTGGCAACGGTCAAAAGGCAGCTTTTTCCCTGGCGGGCCAAACCGACGCTTACAATTCCGGGGATGCCATATTTGCCTGCGTTATCCAGCAGGATATCCACCAGCTGTTTGAGATACTGGGAACTGCCCTTCAGGAATATTCCCGGCTGAATTTGGGTTTGCAGCACCCTTCCCTGCTCATAAAGAGGCGCTTCAAACAGCATTGCAGACGCTTCTGTCAGGTCACTTAGGCAGACCCGCTCAAAGGATCGGCGAACCTGTCCGTTGTCCGCCCGTGCCAGTTCCAAAAGCCCTTCCACCAGTGCACGCATCTGACCGGCTGCGGTGCGAATACTCCGGACGCATCGGTCTTCTTCCGGTTCCCGGCAAACGTCTTCCAAAAGCTCTGCATTGCTTACGATCACCGTCAGGGGCGTTTTCAGCTCATGGGAAGCATCGGATACAAACTGTTTTTGCTGCTGCCATGCTTTCTCCACAGGGCGGATCGCCCACCGGGCCAGCAAGGAGCTGATGCCCCAAAAGGCAAGCACGCTGATCCCGGCAATGAGCAGCCCTATTTCCACCATAGATCGCAAGGCCGCCTCCTGGCCGGAGGTATCTACGAAGATGATGACCTGCTGTCCCAGCCCCAAAACTCGGCTGTACAGCAAGGAATACCGGGAAAGCTCCCCTTCTGTTGCCTCCTGTCCAAGGACGGTTTGCGCCAGTTCCAAAAGGAAAGCATCGTCAGAGAGGTCGTAATAGGTATGCCCCTTTGCAGTGATCCTACCGTCCAGTGTGATCTCCATGGTAAAATATGGCAGCTGCAGGTTTTCCACCCGGCTGCCCGGGATCTGCACGGACTGAGATAGTGCGTACAAACTGTCATAGGCATCCTTTTCCATATCCTTGGCGGTAAAGTGAAAAATAAGCCCCAGGATGACCGCAAGCATACCCACCACAATTCCCATGGTGATCCAAACAAATTTATTGCGTAGCTGTTTCAGCAAGCCTTATCCACCTCCAAATGATACCCCATACGGCGCAAGGCTACGATCCTCACATTGGAACCGATGGCTGCCAGTTTTTTCCGCAGGAAGCCTGCATAGACCTCCACATGGTTATCCACCGCTTCCGATTCGTAGCCCCACACCCGGGAAAGGATCACTTCCTTGGAGAGGTTCCGTTCCCCGGACTGGAGGAGTAGACGCATCACATCAAATTCTCGGGCAGACAGCCGTATGCTGTTTTCCCCGCAGATCATCATTCCCGAGGAAAGGTCCAACTCCGTATTGCCAAAGGACAGAGCATCCACCTGCCCTCCCTGCCGGCGAAGGAGGGCATTGATACACGCCAGCAGTTCTCTGGTATCAAAGGGCTTTGTAAGATAATAGTCCGCCCCGGCATTGAGCCCGTGGATCCGGTCTTCCAATGAGGATCGGGCAGTAAGCATCAGTATGGGGGTGGCGCAACGCTTTGCCCGGACCTGCCGCGCCACCTCATAGCCGTCGAGACCCGGCATCATCACATCCAGGATCAGAAGATCATAAATCCCCAGCAGGGCATGATCCCGGCCCGTTTCCCCGTCATGGACCGTTTCCACCTCAAAGCCCTTGCGGGCCAGCAATGTTTTTAAGGTATCCGCAAGAAGGATATCATCCTCTACGATCAGTATTTTCATCCTGCCCACCTCCTTTTCTCCTATTATAATACTTTTCCTTCCTGAAGGGAAGCTGAAAAGCCTATTTTTCACTAAAAATTCACAGCATTGCCATTCCCGAAACGCTGTGCTATAATGTACAAAAATTACATGGGGGCGTACTATGGAATACTTAAAAATGTGTCTGATCGTCTGCCCGCTGATTTTTTTGGGATCCTTTGTTGATTCCGTTGCTGGCGGCGGCGGTATTATTACTCTGCCCGCTTACCTGCTGGCAGGTCTGCCTGCCCACACAGCGGCGGGTACTAACAAGCTTGTCGCCACCTGTGGCTCAGTGACAGCCTCTCTGAAGTATTTCCGGACCGGAAATGTGATGGTCCGCATTGCACTGATCTCTGCTTTGGGATCGTTGCTGGGCGGCATGGCAGGTTCCCGGCTGGCGCTGTTTATTCCGGAAGAAACATTGGAGCTTATCATGGTGATCGCACTTCCTGTTGTGGCACTGTTTCTCACCTTCAAGCGGGATTTCGGCATGGATCACAAGCCCAGAAAGCTTTCTAAGACCATGGAGACCGGAACCGCCTTTGCCATCGGTCTTGTCATCGGCTGCTACGACGGTCTCATTGGTCCCGGCACCGGCACTTTCCTGATCCTCTGCTTCTGCGGTATACTGGGACTGGATCTACTGATCTCCGGCGGCTGTGCCAAAGTATCCAATCTTGCTTCCAATGTGGCGTCTGCCGTGGTGTATCTGTTTAACGGAAAAGCCATGTACAGCCTGCTGCTTCCCGCTGCCATCTGTTCCGTTGCCGGCGGTTATTTTGGTTCCAAGTTTGCCATCAAGGGTGGCAGCAGGCGCATCCGAAAGGTGATGTTCCTTGTTCTGGGACTTCTGTTTGCCAAAATGATCTACGATTATTTTTTCTGAATTCCATTACCTTTCACCAAGACCAGGGCCTGCACTGAAAGCAGGCAAAATCATTTTCTCCACCAAATCAATCGCCCCACGATTTGCAAATCGTGGGGCGTTTGATGCTTATGTGTTCAGCGGATCACACGGACACGAAGGGCGCCGTCGATCTTCTTCAGATGCTCTGCAAGGTTGGCAGGCGTCGGCTCATCCAGATCCAGCATAGTATAGGCGTATTCACCCTTACTACGGTTGATCATGTCGGAGATATTGATATTGTCCGCTGCCAGGGCAGTGGTGAAACGTCCAAGGGAATTGGGAATGTT
>JAGAMQ010000120.1 GCA_017624645.1 Oscillospiraceae bacterium | reverse complement strand
TAATCCACATCTGCGATAAGCACATTATCCCCCGGTCTTCGGACCGGGGGATTTTTTGTGTGTTTTCCGCTTTTTTCTCTAGGAAAAAGCCTGGTTTTATGGTATAATAAACAAAATGTTGAAAGGATGGTGTGTCGCTTGAATTCCCTCTGGCTGAAGATCAAGGAAGCTCTTGTATCTGCGCTGCCGATCACCGCCATTGTTTATATTGTTTCTCTGCTGCCATGGTTTAACTTCACAACTGTTGAACTGGTTACTTTTACAGTCAGCGCGGTGCTGCTGATTTTGGGTATCGGCTTTTTTAATTTGGGTGCGGATATTGCCATGACCCCTATGGGCAGTTCCATGGGCGCAGGACTTTCCCGCCAGCGCAAGCTTTGGCTGCTGTTAGGGGTGTGCTTTGTGATGGGTATGCTGATTACCATTGCGGAGCCGGACCTGCAGGTCCTTGCGGATCAGGTCAGCTCTGTGATGAACGGCACACTGCTCATCTATGCTGTGGGTATCGGTGTGGGCGGTTTTTTGCTGATGGCAGTTCTGCGTATTGTGTTCCAGCAAAGACTTTCCAATGTGCTGACGGTTTTTTATATGGTGCTGTTCGGGGTTGCGCTTTTGCTGATCACCGGAGAGAAGGAAGCACTTCTTCCCATGGCTTTTGATTCCGGCGGCGTGACCACCGGCCCCATCACTGTTCCTTTTATCATGGCGCTGGGTGTGGGTGTTTCCAATGTTTTGGGTGATCGCCGTTCTCAGGACAACAGCTTCGGTCTGGTGGCACTTTGTTCCATTGGACCAATCCTTGCCGTACTTGCTTTGGGACTGTTTTCTTCTGATGCACTGTCCTATCCGGAACCTAACTATCCCATGGATGCCAATATCGGGCGTAGTTTTCTGACTGCGGCCGGGCATACTGCTATCAATGTAGGTAAGGCGCTGGGACTGATCGTTGTATTTTTCCTGATCTGTCAATTTACCGTTTTGCGGCTGCGCAAGCGTCATCTTTTCCGGATTGCCGTGGGTGTAGTCTTCACCTATTTGGGACTGGTCATGTTCCTTACTTCAGTGGAAGTGGGCTTTATGCCTATTGGCTATAAGCTGGGTAATTCCATTGCCGGCTGGAATAGATGGTTTCTGATTCCATTGGGACTGGTTATGGGTGTTTTGGTGGTTTTGGCAGAGCCTGCTATTCACGTGTTGAACCGGCAGGTGGAGGAAATTACCAACGGCTCTGTGACTAAGCGCTCCATGCTCACCGGTCTGTGTATCGGTGTAGGCCTGGCAATTGGTCTGTCTATGGTGCGGATCGTGTTTGGTTTTTCCTTGGTGTACTACATTGTACCCGGTTATTGTTTGTCTTTGGCACTGTCGCTGTTTGTGCCGCCTGTGTATACCGCCATCGCATTTGACTCCGGCGGTGTTGCCAGCGGACCGCTGACCTCCGGATTTATTCTGCCCTTTGCCATCGGTGCCTGTGTGGGTGTCAGCGGAGCGGATGCGGTGCTGCGGGATGCATTTGGTGTTGTGGCTATGGTAGCTATGACACCGCTGATCACCATTCAGCTTTTAGGATTCCGGGCGGTAGTTGGTAAGAAGGTCCGGGAGCGCCGTGCTATGAAACGGATGCTGGACGCTGATGATCAGCAGATCATCAACTTTATATAGCATAGACGCCCCTTTGGGGGGATTCAGATGATATGGCTCAGGCCAGGGGAGGGGAATGTTATGACCAATACTGTCAACGATTCTGCCATTCGAAAACTCAAGCTTGTGGTTACAGTAGTAGACCGTCCTAAGGCGGAGTTTTATATGGATGTACTCAGCCAGTTTGAGGTCAACTGCCAGTTTGCCACAGCGGGCATGGGAACTGCTACCTCGGAATTGGTGGACCTATTGGGACTGAATCCGGAAAAAACCGTGATCTTCAGTGTAGCCCGGGAGGACCAGGTAGATCCCATTATGAAAGCTTTGGATGAGAGATTTCATACCATTCGAAAGGGAAAAGGCATTTCCATTGCGATCCCTATGTCCAGTGTGATAGGTGTTAATATGTATCGCTTTTTGAGCAACCATCAGGAGGGGAGGTTTGCACCGTGAAAACTGAGAACCATGAGGTTATCATTGCAATCGTCAATGCAGGCTATGCCGACGAAGCAATGGATGTGGCTCGGGAGCAGGGGGCCCGGGGCGGCACGATTCTCCATGCCCGGGGTGTTGCCCGGGAAAAGGAAGCTGCTTTCTTTGGAATCACCATCCACGCAGATAAGGAACTGCTGATGCTGGTGGTAGAGAAGGAGCAGCGGGACGGTATTCTGAACGCACTATACAAGGCTATGGGAATGGAGAAACAGTCTCAGGGAATCGTATTTTCTCTTCCTGTGTCGGATGTGGCAGGTCTTGCATTGCCGACGCAGCAGACAAATCAAGAGTAAAAAGGGCAGGTGCTTGGTATAAGCACCTGCTTTTAACATTGCCAAAAAAGCGACGAAAAAGCAGGTGGAATATCAACATTTTTTGTTTAATATTTTTACTTGTAAAACCCTAAAAAGGTTCATATAATAGATATAAAGGTATCGATATAAATATATCGTATAAAACTGATCCTATTTCAGATAAGGAGGATGTACAATGCGTAAAATCAGTATTATTGGAGCGGGCAATGTAGGAGCGACCATTGCCAATGACTTAATGATCCAAAGCATTGCGGAAGAGATCGTCCTTGTGGATATCAACCATAAGAAGGCGACAGGTGAGGCACTGGATGTCTATCAGGGCGCTCCTTTCCAGTCTCCTTGTGTGGTGCGCCCGGGCGCGTGCCGTGATGTGCAATGCTCTGACATCGTGATCATTACCTGCGGTATAGCAAGAAAGCCGGGCATGACCCGTTTGGATCTTGCCCAGACCAATGTGGATATTATCCGGGATGTGGCAAAGCAGGTAGTGCCTTATGCCATGGATGCCATTTATATTATTGTTTCCAACCCCGTGGATATTCTGACCTATTACTTTATCAAAGCCAGCGGTCTTCCCGAGCATCAGGTCATTGGCAGCGGTACCATTTTGGATACCAGCCGGCTCCAGTCAGCACTGGCAAAGCGTTTTCTCGTCAGCCCTAAGAATGTCCATGCCCATGTTTACGGGGAGCATGGCGACAGCTCCTTTGTGCCTTGGTCCCTTGCCAATATCGCCAATGCTCATGTGGATACCTATGCCGAGATTTCCCCGGACCGCAATGCCATCGACTGGGATGGGGATTACGAGGCGTTGGAGCAGTATGTGAAGAAGTCTGGGGGTATGATTATTGAAAATAAGGGTGCTACCTTCTTTGCGGTATCCATGTCTGTTTGCCATATCTGCAAATGTATTTATAGCGATGCCGGTACGTCACTGACTGTCTCTACCATGATGCACGGGGAGTACGGTGTGGATGATGTGTGTCTTTCCGTACTGACCCTTGTGGATCGGAACGGGATCCGGGGCAAGATCGTGACGCCTCTGACGGAGGAAGAGGTGAAGAAACTCCACAGCAGTGCTGACAAGCTGAAATCCGTCATGGCAGAGATCAACTGAAAAACAAAACCGCACCGTCCTAAGCTCTTAGACGGTGCGGTGATTTTATCCTATTTTCCGGAGACTCACGGTGGGAACCACCTTAAGACCGAATCGTTCTGCCATCCTTATGGCGGAGCGTTCCACCTGCAGGTCCAGCATATGGTCAGGATGGTGGGCATCAATGCCAAAGACCACACTGCAGCCTTCCTCCCCGGCGATCTTCCAGAAAGCATCGGTGGGGTAGTGCCTGTTATTGACCATTCCCAGAAAATTCAGCTCCAGGGGGGTGTCAGCGGCCTTTGCTTCCCGGCAGAGCCACCGCATATGCCGGTCATAGATCTTGGGGTCGCCCCTAAAATGGATCAGATCCGGATGGGCAATATAGCTGAAAACACCGGTCTGTAAGGCATCCGCCACCTGTGTACAGTAGCGCTGTAGCAAGCTTTCGCTGTTGTTGGCATCCCCGGCATAGGGCTCATTCTCTTCGTTGCCTACCCAGTGCTGCCCCAAAAGGAAGTACTCTATTCCCGCATCCCGGGCTTCCTGGAGAAGCCGGGGGAAGATCTGGGGATAGTACTCTGCTTCCAGTCCCAAAGGAATCTGGATCTTCTCCTTATAGGTGTGGGCAAGCTGGCGTACCTGCTGACAGTATTCTTGCAGCTGATGGGGATACATCCGCATATGGCTGTAATATTTCCCCGGAAACCACTGGGGCGCGTGGTCAGAAAAACCAAAGACCTCCAGTCCCCGGGAAATGGCGTTTTCTACGTAATCCGTAAGGGCTCCCGTGGCATGACGGCACAGGGGGGTATGGGCATGATAATTTGCGATCATGGTGTTCTCCTTGTAGGACACCTCTAAAACTCTCCTTTTGGGCTTTGTTGGGATATCTGCCGGTTAAATCCTCGAAAAGAGTTTTTAGAGGTTGCCTGAAAATTGCCCACAGATCCCTCTGCGGGCAATGAATATTTGTTGCGACACAGGTCCGTAAGCCGGGTTCTGTTCTGACAGCCATCTATCTAGTCCCGCAGTCGCCCACGGGATCCAGCCGCCTCCTCGGAACGGTCGGGCAGACCTTATGTTCCTCCACGGCGTTGCTCCGGATAGAGTTTACAGCACCCCAATGTTCCCATGAGGCGGGTGCGCTCTTACCGCACCTTTTCACTATGACCGGAAAACCGGCTACATCTCTCTGTTGCACTTGTCCTGAGGTCGCCCTCGGCAGGCGTTACCTGTTATCCTTGCCCTGTGGAGCCCGGACTTTCCTCACCTGGATGCTTTCACATTCCAGCCGCGGCTGTCCAACCTGGTCGCAGGAATATTGTACTGCAACCGGGCGCTGTTGTCAAATGTCTTGCAAATTCTTTTTGAAAAGGCTATACTATAATCAAAGAATAAAAGAGGTGTCTTGTTATGACGGAAGAATTTACAAAATATTTTAACGATATGAAGGAAAAGAAGATTCTTGTATTGGGTTTGGGTGTAAGCAACCGTCCGTTGGTGCGGCTGTTGCTGGCCAATGGCTGTCATGTTATCGGCTGTGACCGGACTCCACGGGAAAAGCTGGATCCGGAGGTGCTGGAATTGGAGCGCCTTGGCTGCCGGCTTCAGCTGGGTGACGGTTATCTGGAGGGTCTGCAGGCGGATGTGGTGTTCCGTACACCGGGTATGCATCCTGCCAATCCGGCGCTGGAGGGTCTGCGGCAAAAGGGTGCCAAAATCACCAGTGAGATGGGCGTCTTTTTTGAACTGTGCCCCTGTAAGATCATTGCGGTCACAGGCTCTGACGGTAAGACCACCACAACCACGCTCATTGCCGAAATGCTGAAAGCTGCCGGTAAGACTGTCTGGCTGGGGGGCAACATCGGCACACCACTGCTGCCGGTGTGCGATCAGATGAAGCCAGAGGATTTTGCAGTGGTGGAGCTTAGCTCCTTCCAGCTGATGGATATGCAGCGCAGTGCCCACCGGGCAGTGATCACCAATCTGGCCCCTAACCACCTGGATGTCCATAAGGATATGCAGGAGTATGTGGAGGCGAAAAAGAACATCTATCTGCATCAGGACCGGGAGGGTCTTCTCATTGTCAACGCAGACAATGCCATTACCGCACCCTTGCTGGGTAACGGCAAGACCCGGTGCTTCAGCCGGCAAGGAAAGACCGATAACGGCGTATGCTTGCAAGAAGATATGATCTGCCGGGACGGTAAGCCGGTGCTGGACAAGAAGGACATTCTTCTGCCCGGCGAGC
>JAGAMQ010000119.1 GCA_017624645.1 Oscillospiraceae bacterium | reverse complement strand
GTGAAAGCGAACAGTACCATGGATACGGTGATAAAGATCGGGCCGAAGCTACCCAATGTTTCCCGCAGGGAAGCTTGTACATAGGCAGCACCGGACAACTCCGCAGAGGGTTCTACGCCGGATGCCATACACATAAATGCGGTTGCAGAGCACACCAGCAGAGTGTCAATGAATACGGAAAGAATCTGTACAAGGCCCTGCTTTGCCGGGTGGGAAACCTCGGCGGATGCGGATGCGTTGGGTGCAGAGCCTACGCCGGCTTCGTTGCTAAACAACCCCCGTTTAATTCCGTACATAACGCAGGAACCGCTGAAGCCACCAAAAATTGCGTTCATATCAAATGCTTCCCGGAAGATGCGCTGCAGGATTCCCGGAAGAGCGGAAAAATTCATAATTGTTATAATGACTGCCACAAAAATATAGGCAAGGCCCATAATGGGTACCAAAAAGCTGGTGGCGGAAATGATTCGTTTGCCGCCGCCAAAGAGGCAGAATCCTACGATTACCGCCAAAACAGCACCGATGATCCAGGGAGATACGGCAGGATCATAAAATTCATAGGCCGAGAAAGTGGACTGCAGGTTATAGGATGCCAGCATATTAAATCCTACACCGTAGGTAATAATGAGAAAAACCGAAAAGATGACTGCCGGAATTCTGCTTTGGAAAGCCGCCTCAATATAGTAGGCAGGACCGCCGAAGCCTCCCTGAGGACCCCGTTTCTTATAAATCTGTGCCAGTGTGCTTTCCACGAAGGCTGTAGCGCCACCGACCAAGGCAATAAGCCACATCCAGAACACGGAGCCATATCCTCCAAGGCACAAGGCGGTGGAGACACCGATGATGTTTCCGGTGCCTACTCGGGATGCTGTAGAGACCATCAGCGCCTGAAAGGAGGATACGCCGTTTTTATCCTTGGGCTTTTCCATTACTGCACGAAGCTGTTGTCCCAGCGTTCTGAATTGGACAAAGCCGGTGCGTAGTGTGAAATATAGCCCTCCTGCCAGTAAAAGCAGAATGAGGATCCATCCGTACAGGGCGTTGTTTGCCTGTGTGATCCATGTTTCAATCATTTGTCTACTCCTTTGGATTGTCCTTGGCAATGAAATTATCATAATGTATGATTTCCCTGCAACTACAGTATATACCGCTTGTAAAAAAATCGATACACTTTATCTTGAGGATGCAAATACGGAAATATAGACCATCTCTTTTCTTTGGGGGGCAATTCCATTACAAATCCCAACAGTGACCGGGAAGTGTCGGTGAAGACCTTTGAGAAGATCCCCAATAAATTGGGGAGAAGGTGTGGAACCTTCTCCCTTTTTGCTATTTTAACCGTCCTTCAGTTCCTTAATGGAGTGGGTATCGGTGACTGGTGCTTCCAGATACCGGAACATTTCGTCCATATCGTCGGTGAAGAGATACAGGTCTCTGCAGTTGCCGCGGATGAAATTCTTTTCAATGGCCATCTCCATGGCGTGATACAGCTCGTTGTAATAGCCCTTTACATTGAATACGGCAATGGGCTTGTTGTGGCGGCACAGCTGTTTGGAGGTGAGGATCTCAAAGTATTCCTCAAAGGTTCCGATGCCGCCCGGGGTAATGATAAAGGCATCGGCATTGTCTTCCATGATCTGCTTGCGCTGACGCATGGTGTCCGGGCAGATCATCTCGGTACAAAAGTCGCAGACTTCCTCTACATCTTCTTCTTCGAAGAATTTGGGGATGACCCCCAGAATATGACCGCCTCCGTCACGGACACCCCGGGCAGCTGCACCCATCAGTCCGTTGGCACCGCCGCCAAAGACAAGACTGTGACCACGTTGAGCCATTTCCTTGCCCATCTTTTCCACGGTTTCAATGTATTCCTTATCGATGGTGGGAGATGCAGCCCCAAATACACAAATTCTCATAATAACAACTCCTTAATCTTTCCATTTCTCGCAAAGCTCACGGATGTGTGAGGTGAGTTTTGCGTTTTCCTTATTTGTTTTTCCCCGTCGCCCCTTGACCAATACCAGCAGACGCTCTGCCTCCATAACCATTTCTCTGTAGATCATTTCTGCCCTGTTACTTATTTTAAGGGTCTTGGTTCGGTCGATGGGTTTGCCTTGGGTATATACCGTCATTTGTCCGGTGCTAAGGTCAAATTCTGTTCCGCTGTAGGGTGCTTCTGTGTGATATCCCATCCCCGCGAGGTGGGCACGGAACATCTCGCAGGCTTCGTCACTTCCGTGGTTTACAAACACCAGTTCTGGTTTTGTTCGGAAGCCTTGCAGCCATTTCACCAGACCGTCTCTGTCCGCATGACCGCTGGTGCCCTGCAGGGAACGAATCTCGGCATTTACAGTGATATCTTCACCGAAGAGCCGCACATAGGGGGCACCTTCCAGCAGTTTTCGTCCCAGCGAACCTTCTGCCTGATAGCCTACAAACAGAATGAGACTGTTCTCTTTCCACAGATTATGCTTCAAGTGATGGCGGATCCGACCGGCTTCGCACATCCCACTGGCGGATAGGATCACCTTGGGAGTGGGATCCAAATTGATCAGCTTGGAATCCTCGGAGGTAACACTGACCCGCAGGTCGTCAAACCATATGGGGTTGATGCCCTGATCCAGCAGTGCCCGTGTCTCATCGTCAAAGCAGATGGGATCGCACTGCATAAAGATCGCTGTTGCTTCATTGGCAAGAGGACTGTCCACATAAACAGGGAAGTGGTCATGTCCTTGTACAAGTCCCTTTTGCTTGATTTCCCGGATAGCATAGAGCATCTCCTGTGTCCGCCCCACTGCAAAAGAAGGGATGATCACACTACCACCACGGTCAAAGGTACGCTGCAGATGTCCCGCCAGAGCGACGACTGCATCTTTTTTATCCGAAGCGTGAAGCCTGTTGCCGTAGGTGGACTCGATCACCACATAGTCTGATTCCTCCACGGTTTGGGGATCGCAAATGATTCGCTGATCGGTATTGCCAACATCGCCGCTGAATACGATCTTCTTTTGCGTACCTGCCTCGCTCATCCATATTTCAATGCAGGCGGATCCCAGTAGATGTCCTACATCGGTAAAACGAACATTGAGACCTTCTGCTGCAGAGATCGTTTCTCCGTATCTGCACCGGCGAAATTGTTTGATGGCACCCTCTGCGTCGGCAAGGGTGTAGACCGGTTCCTCAGGAGGAAGACCGGCTCGTTCTGCTTTTCTGGAGCGCCATTCAGCTTCTGTTTCTTGAATGTGGGCAGAATCCCGGAGCATAATGGAGGCGAGGTCACAGGTGGCTTCCGTTGCCAGAATACTTCCCCGAAAACCGTCCCGGTAGAGCTTTGGGAGCATACCGGAGTGGTCGATATGTGCGTGGGTTAAAAAGACTGCACTGATCTGCCCGGCAGGGACTGGCAGACTGATGTTTTGAAACACATCCCGACCTTGTTCCATACCGCAGTCTACCAAAAAGTAGTTCTGGTTGACCTGAAGAAGTGTGCAGCTTCCTGTCACTTCGTGGGTAGCGCCGATAAACTGGATTTTCATATCACCACCTCCATACCATAAATATACCATGTTTGAATCGAAAATGCTACCGCAGTTCCGTAAAAAAATTGTAAATATCAGACAGCGCCAAGAAAAGCACCACCCAATGGGTGGTGTTTGGGGTAAGGACTTGAGGAGATTCGTTAGAAAAGGATCGGCTCCGTCAAGCCTTCGCCGGGGGCGCTCATTCGCGCCGCATTTTAGTTTTTCGAATCTCCTCCGTACCAAGAAAAACACCACCCATTGGGTG
>JAGAMQ010000118.1 GCA_017624645.1 Oscillospiraceae bacterium | reverse complement strand
CAGGTGAAGGACAAGCGCATCGAGGGTATTTCCGACCTCCGGGACGAAACGGACCGCAACGGTATGCGCATGGTCATTGAGCTGAAAAAGGATGCCAACCCTCAGGTAGTACTGAACACCCTGTTCAAGCAGACATCTTTGCAGTCTACCTTCGGCATCATCATGCTGGCACTGGTGGACGATCAGAAACAGCCCAAGATCCTGTCTCTGCGGCAGATTCTGGACGAGTACCTGACCTTCCAGATGGAGGTGCTGACCCGCCGCACCCAGTACGATCTGCGCAAGGCACAGGAGCGCGCCCACCTGTTGGAGGGTCTTCTCATCGCTCAGGACAACATTGACGAGGTCATCCGGATCATCCGTTCCGCCTATGACGATGCCAAGGAGCGTCTGTGTCAGCGGTTTGGTCTGGACGATGTCCAGGCACAGGCAATCCTTGACATGCGGCTGAAGGCGCTGCAGGGACTGGACCGTGAAAAGCTCCAGGCTGAGTACGATGAGCTGCAGGAAAAGATCGCCTACTACAACGATCTCCTTGCCAACCGGGAAAAGCTCCAGGGCGTTCTACGGGAAGAGCTGATCGCCATTCGGGATAAGTTCGGTGATGAGCGGAAGACCGAAATCCAGGATATCGAGGACGAGATCGACATTGAGGATCTTATCGAAGAGGAGCAGTGTGTCTTCACTATTTCCAACCATGGCTATGTAAAGCGGATGCCTGTGGATACCTACCGTACCCAGAGCCGTGGCGGCCGTGGCGTCAATGCGCAGAATCTGAAGGAAGAGGATTTTGTCAAGAGTCTGAATGTGGCATCCACCCATGACCATATTCTGTTCTTCACCGATAAGGGCAAGGTCCACCACCGGAAGGGTTATCAGATCCCCGAGGCCGGCAGGACTGCCCGTGGCACCGCCATGGTGAACATCCTGCCTTTGGAGCCGGAGGAAACCGTTACCGCCATGGTGGTCACCAGAGAATTCCATGAGGATGAGTTCCTGATGATGGTCACCCGGAAGGGTACTGTTAAGCGCATCCCCTTCATTTCCCTGAATACCCGCCGCCGTACCGGTATCCGTGCCCTGACCCTGGATGAGGGGGATCAGCTGATCAATGTGCTCCGGACAAACGGTGATGATAAGATCATCCTTGCCACAGCCGAGGGTATGGCCATCTGCTTCCACGAAACCGATGTCCGTCCCATGGGCAGAGATGCTGCCGGTGTTCGCGGTATTATGTTAACCGGAGAGGATATCGTCATCGGTGCAGAAAAGGTGGAAGAGGGCAAGACCCTGCTCACCGTTACGGAAAACGGCTTCGGTAAGCGTACCGAGCTGCCGGAGTACCTGCGTACCGGTCCCGATGGGGAGAAGATTCCCCAGAGCCGTGGCGGTAAGGGTCTGAAGAACTACAACATTACCTCCAAGACCGGTAAGGTTGCCGGCTGCCGTGTGGTCAGCGACACCGATGATGTGATGCTCATTGAAAACGGTGGCGTGATCATCCGTGTGCCTGCCGCTTCCATCAATGTGTACAAGCGGGATGTGCAGGGTGTGATCATCATGCGTATCGAAGAAGGCAACAAGCTGGTTTCCATTGAGCGTGTGGAGGCCATTGCCGAGGAGGAGACGGAAGCTTGAAGACGGTGATCCTTTATACCGACGGTGCCTGCTCCGGCAATCCCGGCCCCGGTGGCTGGGGCGCCATATTAGAGTACCAAGGGGTGGAAAAGGAGCTGTCCGGGGGTGAGGCAAATACCACCAACAACCGGATGGAGCTGACTGCCGTGATCCAGGGACTGAAAGCCCTGAAGGAAAGCTGCATCGTGGAGCTGTATTCCGACAGTAAGTATGTCATTGACGCCCTGGAAAAGGGCTGGGCATGGGGCTGGCGGAAAAAGGGATGGATCAAGTCGGACAAAAAGCCGGCGCTGAACCCGGACCTTTGGGAGGAGCTTTTACTGCTGATCCAAAAGCATGAAATGCACTACCATTGGGTCAAAGGCCACGCGGACAACCCGAAAAATGAGCGTTGCGACCGGCTGGCCGTTGCCCAGTGGATGGCAATTAAGGGAGAATAAAAATGTACCTGCCAATAGGAAACGATATGTCTGTGCGAAGCTCCGCCGTTGTGGGGATCTTCGACATGGACAATACCACCACCTCCAAGCGGACCCGGGATTTTCTTTTGAAGGCGCAGAAGGAGGGACAGCTGGTGTCCTGTGACGACCTGCCCAAATCCTATATCGTCACCGTGGAGTACGGCATGACCAGAGTATATGAATCCACCCTTGCCAGCACCACCCTGGAAAAGCGAATGAAATAACAAGCAGCCCGTCCGGAGGACGGGCTGCTTCTTTGTGATATCATAATCGTAGTTGCGATACCGGGCACAATCAGGTTGCGCATCGATACCTGCAGGTTGGCGCTCGAGTTGCCTGCGCAAACCCCGGGCTTAACGGACGAACTCGATGACTACCCGGCGGTTGGGTTCGGAACCCACGGAAT
>JAGAMQ010000002.1 GCA_017624645.1 Oscillospiraceae bacterium | reverse complement strand
TTCCGGGCAAGGCGGAAGGTCAGTTCCTCGTTCTGCCGGTTGTTTCTGCCCACATAGATGGGGTAGCCGTCGGTGGATTCAAAACGCATGGGGGAAAGCTTTCCCTGCTTTACCCGCCGCCGGGCGGGATCCTGCCGCAGATAGCCGCCCTGTTGCAGCTCCTGCCGGATCTCTTCCAACGCCTGATCCGTGTCGGCACGGTTTAATTCCTCCAAAACGCTCAGAAGATAGGTAAGCTCCTCCTGCCCCAGCTCCAGCTGGCGGGTCAGCTCCCTTTCCGCGTTTTTCATGCGGGTGTAATCCTTATAATATTTCGCCGCGTTTTGCTGAGGGGACAGCAAGGGGGACAGGGGGATGGAAACGGTCTTCATTTCCTCGTCATAGAAATCCTCCGCCTCCACCGCGGTCTGCCCCTTGGTGATCCGGTGAAGGTTGGCGGTGAGGATATCCCCCAGCTGGCGCAGCCGTTCCCGGTCATAGGTGGCGGTAAGCTCCTTTTTCTGCACCTCCATCTTCCGGCGCAGACGGGAGCAGAGATTGCTCACGGTCTTGCGCACCGACTGGCTCTTTTGCTTTATGGCGTCCTTCCGGTCCCGGAGGGTGTAGAAGCTGTCCAGAAGTTGGGCAAAGGATTCACCTTGGGAGAACTCTCCATATTGCCGGATGGGGCAGAAAGCAAACTGCCGGGGCGTGCCGTCGGGAGCGGCATAGTAGTAGGGGGCGCTGTGGTTCAGATGCTCTCGAAAGAACAGGTACAGCTTGTCGGCAGTATCGCCGATCTGCAAAGCTTCCACCCGGGCATCGGTGTCCCCGGCGGCAAAGAGTGCTGCCTCCCGGCACACCAAGGGAGAAAGACCGCCCAAGGTATCCATCAGCCGCTGGGCCAGCAGGTCGGCACCCGGCGCAGCAAGAAGGTTTACATAATCTTCTTTCTCCAAAGTGGAGGGATTCTGCTTTTCCACGGGGTCCGGGTACTGGTAGTTAAGTCCCGGCAAGGCAGGGCGCTTGGAGGTTTCGTCCAGTCCCACCCGGCGCAGGCAGTCCAAGATCCGTCCCTCGGGGCCGACAAGGTACAAATTGCAGGTTCTGCCCATCAGCTCCGCAATGAGTTTCTTTTCAACGGGAAAGCCCATTTCGTCGGTGCAGGCAAAGGTAAATTCTGCCATCCGCTCCATGGGCGGCTGGGAGATCGCTGTCAGTCTTGCCCCGGAAAGATGCTTGCGCAGGAGCATACAGAACATAGGCGGCTCCGGAGGATTTTCCGGATTGGCTTGGGTCAGATGCAGCCGGGGGTTGGCGGGGTTGGCGGCGATAAGCAGCTTTTGTCTGCCGGTTTCGCACCGCAGGTGCAGGATCACCGTGTCCCGCCTGGGCTGGTGAATTTTCTCTACCCTTGCGCACAAAGCCAGTTCCCCAAGCTCCCGGAGCACCGCCGTGAGAAAAAATGCGTCAAATGCCATGCTCGATCTCCTCGATAATGATCTGGAACAGTTCGTTGAGCCGTTCCGTGCTGCCCATGAGATACAGCGCCCCGAAGAGGGTTTCCAGTCCCGTAGCCAAGGCATATTCCCGGCGGGTGGCAGCCTTAGGGGCGGCGTGGGTGTGGGCGTTTTTGCCCCGGCGGAAAAAGTCTTGCTCCTGCTGGGTCAAATGGGGCTGCAAAAGCTGGGCAAATTTTGCCTGTGTGGGGGCTTTGACCAGCTGCACCGTGTCCCGGTGGAGCATCAGCACCGTTTGATCCCCTTTTTTGCACAGGTAAGCGCGGCACATCAGCTCATAAGCGCCGTCGCCCACATGGGCAAGGCCAAGATTGGAGATGGCGTTCACCTGCGCCGGGGTGAAATCCATTTGAAAATAATTGTCCATAGTTTTTGTCCTTATTTGTCCTTTCCCTTTTGGGACTTGGCTGTGGTGATAGAGGCGATCAGCCTGCGGCGAATAGAGCCGCATTGGCTGCGCAAATACCTGTATTGTTCCTCAGAAAGCTTGTTTTTTCTAAATAAAAGCTCCAGCCAATAGTCTGTCTCGAAGCTTTCCTTCAAGGCGATTTCCAGCTTGCTGATAAAATCTGCCCGGCTTTGGGCATATCTTGCTTCGTGCAGGTTGGCTCCGATGGAGGAAGATGCCCGCAACAGCTGATTCGTAAAAATGGAGCACCCCTTTATACTATCGCACAAATCAGAAACGGTAAGGGCAAATGTAATGCTGTCTTCCCTTAATTGATTTTTTGTACTCCCCATATAGGCTGCTCCTTTTAGTCGATATGTTGCTTTGCAACTCGATATTTTTGCCTCACGGCAAAATCGATATATCGTTTCCCGATTCGATATGTCGCCGTCGGCGACGAGTGCAATATAAATCCCCTCTCGCCCCGCAGGGCATATCGAGTGCGTCAGCACATATCGATTCCCCAAGGGAAATATCGAAAATCCCGCAAGGGATTTATATCGACTTTAGTATGACTGCAGTGCGGCAAGGCAGGTACAGGAGGATTCCCGGTCTGCCGTCTTGCAGTACGGTTTCGTAAGTTTCGTGCCAGATGCGTCCGTGACCTCCGTAGCAGTGGTCATCGGTGGACAGCACCACCTGATAGCGTCCTTTTTTCTCCACCGGAAGGAAGCAGGCCTCGTAGCTGCTTGAGGGATGGAAGTTGAAAGCGAAGAACAGGCTGCCCTTTTTGTATACCAAGGTTTTACGGTGGTGGTCCAGCCAAAGCTGCCGATCCTTTCCCCCTTGGACCCGGTGCTTTTTCAGGGTCTTTACCATATCCCGGTCGAAATCCCGCAAAGCGCCGTAGCGCAAATTGGGGTCTTCCGCCAAGGACCACTGGCGGCGGCAGTAGTGGTGGCTCCAACCGTTCCCCTCCCGGGGGAAATCGATCCACTCCGGATGGCCGAACTCGTTGCCCATAAAGGTCAGATAGCCTTCGCCGCCCAAAGAGGCGGTAATGAGCCGCAGCATTTTGTGCAGCGCCATGCCCCGGTCAATGACAGAGCTGTTACTTTCCTTATTCATGGACCAGTACATTTCCTGATCACACAGCCGGAACAGGATGGTCTTGTCCCCCACCAGTGCCTGATCGTGGGATTCGCAGTAGCCGATGACCTTTTCCCGGGGACGGCGGACAGTGAGTTCATAGTAGATATGCCCCAGATCCCAGTCTTCGTCCCGGTGGTCTTTGATGAGCCGGATCCACATATCCGGTTCGCCCATGGCAAGGCGGTAGTCAAAGCCGATGCCCCCGTCTTCCACCGGCAGGCACATACCCGGCATGGCGGACATGTCCTCGGCGATGAGGATGGCGTTGGGATTTACCTGCCGGACAAGCTCCGTTGCCAGCTGCAGGTAGGTAATGGCGTCGATATCGGTGTTCATGGAGAAATACTTCTCCTCACAGTCAAAGCTGGTGCCCAGTCCGTGATCCAGATACAGCATGGAGGTAACACCGTCGAAACGGAAGCCGTCAAAGTGGTACTCCGTCTGCCAGAATTTCAGATTGGACAGGAGGAAATGGAGCACCTCCGGCTTGCTGTAGTCAAAGCATTTGGTGCCCCAGGCGCTGTGGTCACCCCGACTGCCCTGGTGGAAGTACTGGCAGTCGGTGCCGTCAAATTCATTGAGACCCTCCCGGGTGTTGCCGCTGGCGTGGGAATGGACCACATCCAGAAGCACCGCGATGCCCAGCTTGTGGGCGGTATTTACCAGCTCTTTCAATTCCTCCGGTGTGCCAAACCGGGAAGAGGCGGCAAAGAAATTGGTCACCTGATAGCCAAAGCTGGCATAGTAAGGGTGCTCCATCACCGCCATGATCTGAATGGTGTTATAGCCCAGAGCATGGATCCGGGGCAGGATATACTGGGTGAACTCCCGGTAGGTGCCTACTCTGCCGTGCTCCTGTGCCATGCCCACATGACATTCGTAAATAAAAAGATTCTTCTTGGGTTGGAAGCCCTTATCTGTCCAGGGGTAGCTTTTTTGCTCCCGGATCTGGGCACTCCATGTGTAGCTGTGGGGGTCCTGCACCACCCGCTGGGCATAGGCGGGAATCCTCTCCAGCTCTCTGCCGTCTTTGATGACCACGGTAAGGACCTGCTGATCCTGCCGGAGGGCATTTTTTCCCGGGAGAAATACCTCCCAAACGCCATTTTCCAGCCGGGTTAAGGGGCAGCTTCGCCGGTCCCAGTCGTTGAAGTCGCCGGAAAGATACAGTTGGTCGGCACCCGGCGCCCACTCCCGATAATACCAGCCCTCGGGAGTTTGGTGAAAGCCAAAGTACAGATAGCCATTGGCAAAGCTTTGCAGGCTGCGGCAATTTTGCAGCAGCTGCGCCTTTTTTCGGTGGTAGTTTTCCATCCGCAGGTCAATATCCCTTTCAAACCGGCCAAGCCGGGGGTCTGCTTCCAAAATCCTGTACTTCATCCGGAACACCCCTTTGAAAAAATAATTCTCCTTATATATTTTATCCCCCTTTCCTCCATTCGTCAATCCCACAGTGGAGGATATTCTTTTTTATCATCACAGGGTTGCCTTTCAGGGATTTTTGAGGTATGATAAACATAGAATCCTATGACGATGGAAAGGAAGGAACAAAAATGATCAAAGTTGATATTTCCAATGTATGGGGACAGATCTCCCTGCCCGACCTACTCGCCACGGAGAAAGAGGTTTTTGCCGCCCATCAGACCCTTACGGAGGGCAGCGGCGAGGGAAATGATTTCCTGGGCTGGCTGGATCTGCCCGTGGAGCAGGAGACCGACGAGATTCGCCGTATCCGTGCCGCCGCCAAGGAGATCCGGGAAAACAGCGATGTGTTTGTAGTCATCGGCATCGGCGGCAGCTATTTGGGACCCCGTGCCGCCATCGAGCTGCTCCAAGGCCCCAACCACAACATAGGCAAGGGTAAGGGTGATCCCCAGATCTACTACGCCGGCAATACCCTGTCCACCCGCCACTTTACTGAGCTGCAGCGGCTGCTGGAGGGCAAGGATTTTTCCATCGCCATCATTTCCAAGTCCGGTACTACCACCGAGCCTGCCATTGCCACCCGGGCACTGCGCTGGCTGCTGGAGCGGAAGTACGGCACCGAGGGCGCCAAGAAGCGCACCTACGCCATTACGGATCCCGTCAAGGGTGCCCTGCGTCAGATGGCCACCGAGGAAGGCTGGGAGACCTTTGTGATCCCCCCCAATGTGGGTGGCCGTTACAGTGTGCTCACTGCTGTAGGTCTTTTGCCCATGGCCGTTGCCGGCATCGATCCCATGGAAGTGATGCGGGGCGCTGCCCAGGCAAAGAAGGATTACGATATCCGTTCCTTTGAGAATCCTGTTTGGCTGTACGCCGCGATCCGCAACCTTTTGTACCGCAGCGGTAAGTGCATGGAGATCATGGAGTCCTTTGAGCCGGGCTACCGGATGATGGGCGGCTGGTGGCAGCAGCTCTTCGGCGAGAGCGAGGGCAAGGACGGCAAGGGTATCTTCCCTGTCACCGCCGAGTTTACCCCCGACCTCCACTCTCTGGGTCAGATGATCCAGCAGGGCGAGCGGAACATTTTTGAGACCATGATCCGGTTTGACGCCCCCGGGAAGAAGCTGACCATTGGCGGCGATCACAAGAATCTGGACGGTCTGAACTATCTTGAGGGTAAGACCCTGGACTTCGTGGACGAAAAGGCATACCTTGGCACCTTGGCTGCCCATGTGGACGGTGGTGTGCCGGTGATCACCATGGATATGGGTCAGCTGGATGCCCAAAAGCTGGGCGAGATGTTCTATTTCTTTGAGCTTGCCTGCGGTGTTTCTGCCTATATGCTGGATGTGAATCCCTTCAACCAGCCCGGTGTGGAGTTTTATAAGCGCAACATGTTCCAGCTGCTGGGCAAGCCCGGTTATGAGGTTTAATCAGCACCCTAAAAAAAACCGATAATTTTACAATTAGGTGTTGCAAAAACAGCCTGTAGCTGATAAAATTAACATACAGCTACAAGCTGCACAGCAAAGGAGGAATTTCCTATGATTCATGTTATTATGGGCCTGAAGGGCTCCGGCAAGACCAAGAAGCTGATCGACTCCGTCCGTGACGCAGTGGCAAACGCTCACGGCGATGTGGTTTGCATTGAGTACGACAAGAAGCTGACCTACGACCTGCCCCATAAGGTTCGCCTTGTGGACTCCAAGGAGTACGGCATCAACAACCCCGATATGCTGAAGGGTCTGCTCAGCGGCCTGCATGCCGGTAATTACGATATTACCAATGTTTACATCGACAATCTGTACAAGACCATCGGCAATGACCGTGCCGCCGGTGAGGAGTTCATCCTCTGGTGCGCAAAGTTCGCCGAGGCCAACTTCATGGAGATCACCGTGACCGTGTCCGACGATCCCGCTCTGGCTTCCGAAGCCGTTAAGGCATATCTGTAATCATGAACGAGATCTCCCCGGTTCCTTTGGGAACCGGGGATCTTTCTTCGTGTACAGTGCATCCGCATCTTGGCCCCCGCATTTATGAGGGGGCTGCTGAGCGTAGCGAAGCTGGGGGAGTCGTTGCGGCACAAAGCTCCCCCCGGCTCGCCTTACAGCGACCCACCCCCCTCGCAAGCGCGGGGGGCAAGGGTGCATACCGCAAACCAAACTGCTCCATAAACTCGAATATTTAAAGCGGACACCTGTGTGGTGTCCGCTTTGTGCTTCTTAATCCAGTTCGAAAGCACCGGTATAGAGCCGGTAGTAAGTGCCCTTTTGGGCAATGAGGTCTTCGTGGCTGCCCCGTTCGATGATCCTGCCCTGATCCAGCACCATGATGCAGTCGGCATTGCGCACTGTGGAAAGCCGGTGGGCAATGACAAAGGTGGTTCTGCCCTGCATCAGCGCATCCATGCCCCTCTGTACCAAGGCTTCGGTACGGGTATCGATGGAGGAGGTGGCTTCGTCCAGGATCATCACCGGAGGATCTGCCACCGCCGCCCGGGCAATGGCAATGAGTTGCCGCTGACCCTGGGAAAGACTGGCACCGTTGCCGGTAAGCTCCGTGTCATAGCCCTCAGGCAGACGGGTGATGAAATCGTGGGCATTGGCAATTTTTGCCGCCTGGATACATTCTTCGTCGGTGGCATCCAGCTTGCCGTAGCGGATGTTGTCCATCACCGTCCCGGTGAACAGGTTGGTATCCTGCAGCACAACGCCCAAGCTCCGGCGCAGGTCCGGCTTTTTGATCTTATTGATGTTGATATCATCGTAACGGATCTTGCCGTCGGCAATATCGTAGAATCGGTTGATGAGGTTGGTGATGGTGGTCTTGCCGGCACCGGTAGCGCCCACAAAGGCGATCTTCTGGCCGGGATGGGCGTACAGGGTCACATCATGCAATACGGTTTTTTCCGGCACATAGCCGAAATTCACATTGAACATGGTGATGTCACCCCTCAGAGGGGTGTAGGTAAGGGTACCGTCTCCGTGGGGGTGCTT
>JAGAMQ010000117.1 GCA_017624645.1 Oscillospiraceae bacterium | reverse complement strand
TTTGCTCGGTTGTGCGGACTGCCGCAATAGACTGCAAATCCTTCAAAACGGAGATCCTGCGCCGGTGGATGTGGACCGGTACAGGCAAAGCCTTAAAAGGAAGGTTGCAGCCAGGATGTGGCTGCCGGTTTTAACGGTGGTGCTGCTTGTACTGACAGTGGCTTGTGGTATTTGGATCTGCGCCACAATACCTGTCTGGTTTAGCTATGAGGAGGCTGTGTTGGATGTTAAGGCAGGAACCGATATGATCGCGGTTACTGTCACAGATCACACAGCAACCATGTATTCCGTTACGGGTACAGCCCCAAACGGACAAAAAGTGGGCGGCGTGTACTTTATGGGTTATCGAAATTTGCTGCTGTACGCTGGAAGAGAAAATCATATTGCATTTCTCAAGAATACATTGCAAGGCGGTTCTCTTTGGTATCGGGGAGATGTTACTGGTGACCAGGATACACTGTTGTTGGGATCAGGTGATGAAGACCTGAACAGTGCGATTTTGCAGGCAAAAGAGAAAGGTGTAGATAAGCCGTCGAATCCTGTGCTGATTTATGTCCTTGGGGTCAGTGTTGTTATGGGGAGCCTTTTCTTACTTTTGGGATGGCTGTTGCGTAAAAAAGTTAAAGGTCTAAAGCTTTTCTCTGCTGGTTTAATGTGCTTTTGCAGCGCTGTTTCCAGTCTTTTTGTTACGGGGGGACATCTGGTCTGTACCGATTTGCCAATCTTTGGACCAAACGGTTACCTGTCCACGCTTCTGGCTGTGTTTATTATGACCTTTCTTCTGTGGGGGACGGTTATCTGCGCAGTAAGGACCTGTATTATGAACAATAAATAAGAACGCACCGGGAGGCAAATTGCCTCCCGGTACTTTTTAGAAATCCAGCTTGCGAGAAAGCTTGTCGGACAGTTCCCATGCCGCGTCGCCTACCTTGTCAGCGGCTTTGGCAGCCAGTCTACGTGTTGGATTGCTCCGGGACATCATTAAAATGCCAACGGCACCCACTGCCGCACCTGCACCGAGGGTGATCGCCCAGCCTTTTACGCCCATTTTTATTCCTCCTTTTTTGGTTGGCTCCATATTCAGTATGCCCGGGAGCGAAAAAAAGACACAAGGAAAGGTTTTCACTTTCCATTGGCATTTTTTTGTGCTATAATACAAAAAAAGGGGGCGTTTGCATGTCTATTGATGCATTACAGGATAAAATCAGAAAAACGAAAAACCCTTCTGTGGTGGATCTAAATATGCTGCCGGAGCATATACCTCATGGAATCCGTCAGGAGGAAGGGTCCTTTCCCCGTGGCTGGGAACGTTATTGCAAGGGCTTATTGCAGGGACTGAAAGGTATTGTACCTGCTGTGCGCTTCAGCCTGAACGCGGCTGTGACTTACGGGCCGGAGGGTGTTTACGCTTTGACAGAGCTTTTGCGCAGTGCAAAGGAAATGGGCTATTACGTTTTGTTGGATTGCCCTAATGCTTTTTCTGCCATGGATGCCCAGCGCTATGCAGACGTGCTGTTCTCTGAAGATTCTCCTTATGTCTTTGATGGGCTGATTCTCTCTGCCTATATCGGCAGTGATGCCCTGCGCCCCTTATCCCAAAAAATGGGGGATCACGGAAAAAGCCTGTTCGTCCTGGCGAGAACCGCAAACCGTTCGGCGCAGGACCTTCAGGATCTGCTTACCGGCTCCCGATTGGTTCATATGGCCATGGCGGATATCGTCAGCCGTTTTGCTCAGCCTCTTATGGGGAAGAAAGGCTATTCCATGATCGGCGCGGTCAGCACAGCCACTTCTGCCACGGCAACGAAGAATCTGCGCAGCAAGTATCCCCATATGTTCCTGCTGGTTGACGGCTATGATGCACCCGGTGCCAACGCCAAAAACTGTGCCGCTGCCTTTGACAGGCTTGGCTTTGGGGCTGCAGTCTGTGCAGGTACCTCTGTTACTGCCGCATGGCAGGAAGAAAATTACACACCGGAGGAATACATGGATGCGGCATTGGATGCCGTAGAACGCATGAAACGCAATATCAGCCGCTATGTAACAGTATTTTAAAAAATTCGGGGCAAAAGCCCCGAATTTTTACTTTGTGCCAGACATGCTGCCTGCGTTGGTGCCGTTGGTAGCATTGGTACCGTTGGTGCTGTTGGTTTCGGTGGTTGCCTCAGTGCCAAGACCGGAAGGTTCTGTGTTCCATGTCTCACTGGAAGTACCACCGTTGGTGTCAGGATCGGGGATATTGGTGTCCATGGTGGGCAGGATCGTGGGCATGGTGCCGGTGGTGTCGGTGGCCATAGGTGCGTCTGTTCTGCCGCAGGCAGCCAAAGTAATAAGCATCAGGCACACCAGCAGCGCAATACTGAATTTTTTCATTGTAACCTCCTGAGAATCGTGATTCAACGATAGTATGTCCATAAATGTGGAAAATATTATAACAATTTTTGATTTATGTAAAAATTATCATTGCTATTTTCTTTTGGTTGGATTATAATATACTGGAAATAATAGAAAAGGGGATACTTTTCCAATGAAAAAGCTTGTAGTTAATAAGACCGCTGAATGTATGGCATGCCTGGAATGTGTTCGTGCCTGCTCCACTGCATTTTATAAGGAGTTTAACGAGGACCTCTCCTGCATCCGCATCGTGGCAAAGGGGGCCGGTGCCAAGCCCATGACCTGCATCCAGTGCGGTAAGTGTATGAAGGTCTGCGAGGCTGGTGCCATTACCCAGAATCCCAAGACTGGTGTGTACATGATAAACAAGAAGCTCTGCACCTCTTGCGGCAAGTGTGTTGAGATCTGCCCCATGAAGGTGATGGTAGCCCCTGCAGAGGGCCCCACCAGCAAGTGCATCTCCTGCGGTATTTGCGCAAAGGCCTGCCCCATGGGCATTTTGGAGATCGTGGAAAAGTAAATAGCTGATACATACAGGCGGTTGCATGCAGCCGCCTGTATTTTTACCCATAGAACGGTTAAACCTTTTAATGAGACTGCACGGATAAAAAGGCGGACTCGTTTTAAGCGGAGTGGTACTGCGTCAGCGGTACCACTCCGGTTTTATATGGGTGTTGTTTTTTAAAAAAGTGTACGGTTATAATTGCATATCCCCACGGGATATGATATAGTATACCTAATCATACACCCGGAGGCGTTTATGGCGAATTTGACAGTATTTCAACAGGAAATCTTTGGGAAGCTCCCGGAAATCCAGAAAAAATTCAACGAACCTATGGCGAAGCACACTTCCTTCCGGATCGGAGGTCCTGCGGAGGTGATGCTGTTTCCCAAAAACACGGAAGAACTTGCACAAATATTAAAAGTGTCCGCAATAATGGACTGTAAAACGGCTATTCTTGGAGCAGGAACCAACATTCTGGCACCGGATGACGGAATAAGTGGTCTGGTGATCTGTCTTAAGGACGCTATGGACGGTATGGAGCTGCTTCCGGGAGATCGCATCCGTGTGGCGGCAGGTGTCACCATGGCTCGCTGTGCCGTGTTTGCAGCGAAACATTCTCTGCAGGGGATGGAATTTGCCCATGGTATTCCCGGTACTGTGGGTGGCGGCGTCTACATGAATGCCGGTGCTTACGGCGGTGAGATGTGTCAGATCGTGGAAAGCGTGGATGTGATGAGTCCGGAGGGAACAGTGAAAACCCTGTCCTGTGAGGAAATGGACTTTTCCTATCGTCATAGCCGTCTTGAGGAAGAGCGGGGGATCGTGGTCAGCGCAGTTCTCCACCTTGCCCCGGGAGAAGAAAGCACAATCCGGGAAAAAATGCAGGATCTTATGAATCGCAGAAGGACCTCCCAGCCCTTGGACCTTCCCTCTGCAGGCTCTGCCTTTAAGAGACCTGTGAGCGGTTATGCTGCTGCATTGATCGACCAGGCGGGCTTGAAGGGCTTCCGGATAGGTGACGCCGCTGTGTCCGAGAAACATGCAGGCTTTGTGGTGAATTTGGGTAATGCCACAGCTGCCCAGGTGCGGGAACTGCTGGACCGGGTTTCCGGACTGGTAGCTGAAGCATCGGGTATCCGGTTAGAGCCGGAAGTTAGAATTTGGTAAAAAGGAGGCAGTGCCATGGCAGTGTCTTTTTCTGCAAATGCAAAGGCAGAGCTCTGCCGTGTGTTTCCGTCCAAACGCTGCTGTGCTTTGGCACAGTGCTTTGGAATTCTGCTTTTTTGCAACAGCTTTAGCGGCGACGGGATTCGGATTATTACTGAGAGCAGGGAGTTTGCTCAGGTGTTGCCTAAGCTGTTTCAAAGGGCCTTTGACCTCACCTTTGATCAGCAGCCCCACCCGGAGGATACGGGAAAGCTGGTGTTTCAGATCCAGCAGCCCCAAAAGCTTTTGACAGTGATGGAAGCATACGGCTTTCATCCTGAGGATACCTTGGCATTGCATATCAATCTTCCGGTACTGGAGGAGGACTGCTGCAGAATCGCCTTTCTTAGGGGCGCTTTTTTGGCAGGAGGATCCGTTACAGATCCCACAAAGGGCTATCATTTGGAGTTGACTACTACCCATCAGAATGTGGCGAAAGAAGGCTATATCCTGATGCAGGAGGTCCTGCCCTTTGCACCAAAAACCGCCCGTCGGGGTGGTGCATATGTTATGTACCTGAAGCAAAGCGATGTGATCTGCGACTTTTTAACCTTCCTTGGTGCCCATGTGGCATCCATGGGAATCATGGAAGCCCGGCTGGAAAAGGAATTTACCAATAATGTGAATCGCCGCTGCAATTGCGACGATGCCAATACCACCAAGGTGGTGGAAGCTGCCCAGGAGCAGCTGGCTGCTATCCGTTTGCTGAAAAAGCAGGGGAAACTGGAGCATCTTCCCCCAAAGCTTTTGCAGGCGGCACAGGCACGGCAGGAGCATCCGGAGGCATCTCTGGCGGAACTTGCACAGCTTATGGAGCCGCCTATCAACAATCCTGCCATGAACCATCGGCTAAAGAAGCTGCTGGCACTTGCAAAGGAGACATAAAGATGAGCTTTGTACATTTGCATGTCCACTCGGAATACAGTCTTCTGGACGGGGCATGCCGTATTTCGGGCATCATGGACCGGGTAAAAGAGCTGGGGCAGGAGGCCATCGCCCTGACGGATCACGGCGTAATGTATGGCTGTATTGATTTTTATAAGGCGGCAAAGGATGCCGGTATCAAGCCTATTATTGGCTGTGAGGTCTATGTTGCCCGTCGGGGTATGGAGGACCGGATTCACGGCATAGACAATGAGCGCTACCACCTGGTGCTTTTGTGCGAAAACCGGAAGGGTTATGAGAATCTTTGCCTTTTGGTTTCTCAGGCGCACATCCGGGGCTTCTACGGAAAACCCCGTGTGGATCTTGACCTTTTGCAGAAGCACCATGAGGGCTTGATCGCACTGAGTGCCTGCCTGGCAGGTGCTGTGCCCCGACATCTTCTTGCAGAAGACTATGATGCGGCCAAAAGCTACGCATTGAAGCTGGCAGAAATTTTTGGAGAAGAGCATTTCTATCTGGAAATGCAGGATCACGGTATTCCGGAACAGCGGGTGGTCAATCAGGGAATTATGCGCCTTTCCCGGGAGACCGGCTTGCCGTTGGTGGTCACCAACGATGCCCACTATCTGCGCAGGGAAGATTCCAAGATGCAGGATGTGATGATGTGTATTCAGATGGGTACCACATTGGATGATCCTAACCGGAAAATGGAATTCCAGACGGAGGAGTTTTATCTTAAGAGCGAGGAAGAGCTTCGCCAGCGATTCCCCAACTGCGGAGAAGCCTTTGAAAACACCTGCAGAATTGCCCAGCGGTGCAATGTGGATTTCGTGTTCAATGAATACCATCTGCCGTCCTTTCCGGTACCGGAGGGTTACACGAACGAAGAGTATTTCCGCAAGCTTTGTATGGACGGCTTCCGGGAGCGTTATCCCGATGCACCCGATGCATATATGGAGCGTTTGGAATATGAGATCGGCGTCATCAGCCGTATGGGCTATGTCAATTACTACCTGATCGTTTGGGATTTTATCCGTTTTGCCAAGGAATCCGGCATCCCGGTGGGACCGGGCCGTGGCTCCGGCGCAGCATCCATCGTCGCCTACTGCATGCATATCACGGAAGTGGACCCCATGAAATATGCACTGATCTTTGAGCGCTTTTTGAACCCTGAGCGGGTGAGTATGCCTGATTTCGATACGGATTTTTGCCAGGAGCGCCGTGGAGAGGTCATTGAGTATGTGACCCGGAAATACGGCGCCGATCATGTTGCGCAGATCGTCACCTTTGGCACCATGGCTGCCCGGGGTGCCATTCGGGATGTGGGAAGAGTTCTCGGCTTCACCTTTGGGGAGACGGATGTGGTGGCGAAGCAGATCCCCGGTACACCCCATATCACTCTTGAGGAGGCGTTGAGAGTCTCCCCCAAGCTGAAGGAGATGTACGATGCCGATGAACGTGTCCGCACCCTCATCGATACCGCAAAAGCCATCGAGGGGATGCCTCGCAACACATCTACCCATGCAGCAGGCGTGGTGATCACCAGTGATCCGGTGCAGAGCTATGTTCCCCTGTCCCGGAATGATGACACAGTGGTGACGCAGTACACCATGACCACCATTGAGCAGCTTGGGCTGCTGAAAATGGATTTTCTGGGTCTGCGCAACCTGACGGTCATCAAGGATGCCCAGGAGCAGATCCGCTTGCTGGACCCTGCGTTCGATATGGCAAAGGTGCCGGACAACGATCCCGAGACCTTTGAAATGCTTTCCCAAGGAAAGACCCAAGGTGTGTTTCAGATGGAATCTGCCGGCATGACCGGTGTGTGCATGGACATGCACCCTACCTCTATCGAAGACATCACCGCTATCGTTGCTTTGTACCGTCCCGGTCCCATGGAATCCATCCCCCGCTTTGTTGCCAATAAGCTGGATCCCAGAAAGGTCACCTACAAAACACCTCTTTTAGAGCCGATCCTGCGTGTTACCTACGGATGTATCGTGTATCAGGAGCAGGTCATCGAGATTTTTCGCAGTTTGGGTGGCTATACCATGGGTCAGGCTGACAATATCCGCCGCGCCATTTCCAAAAAGAAGATGAAGGTGATCGAGGAAGAACGGAAGGTCTTCGTCTACGGTGATCCGGAGCAGAATATTCCCGGTGCTGTAGCAAAGGGCGTGGAGGAGACTGTTGCCCAGTCCATCTATGATGAGATTGTGGATTTTGCCAACTATGCCTTCAATAAGGCCCATGCGGTGTGCTATGCAGTGGTTGCTTATCAAACTGCGTACCTGAAGTGTCACTATCCCCGGCAGTATATGGCGGCGCTGATGACTTCTGTGCTGGATTCTGCCACCAAGATCTCTACTTATATCTCAGAGTGTAAGGAACTGGGAATCCCGGTGCTGCCTCCGGACATCAACCATTCTGTGGATACCTTCAGTGTGGAGGGTGATGCCATTCGTTTTGGATTGGGCGCTGTAAAAAATGTGGGCAGAGGATTGATCCGCAGCATGGTCAGCCGCCGGAGTGAGGGTGGCACCTTCAAATCTCTTGAGGACTTCATTCAGAGAATGGGTGAGGGAGAACTGAACAAACGTGCCGTAGAAAACTTCATCAAATGTGGTGCCATGGACTGCTTTGGCTATCACAGAAGCGAACTGCTTGCGGTGTATGACAGCATGATGGACAGCATTGCCCTTTCCCGGAAAAAGAATCTTGAGGGACAGATGGGATTGTTTACCATGCTGGAGGAGAATGATAAGGCTGCTGCCATACCTATCCCCAGGCTGCCGGAAATGAAGAAAGCTGACCTTATGCTGTTGGAAAAGGAGACCACGGGCATCTATTTATCCGGTCACCCCATGGATGACTACCGGCATCTGCTGAAAAATACCCATGTGGTCCCTATCGGAACATTATTGGATGGGGAAAGCACCTTCCAGGATGATCAGATCGTCAGCGTAGCCGGTGTGGTGCAAAGCGTCAAGATGAAGACCACCCGGAATAATTCCATGATGGCATATGTTACCCTGGAAGATGATACAGCATCTATTGAAATGCTGGCCTTCTCTAACGTACTGAAGGAGAGCGGAAATTATCTGGGGGAAAACCAGCCGGTAGTGGTAGTTGGGCGTCTTTCCCTCCGGGATGACAAGGATGCGCAGATCGTCATTAACCGCGCCAGACCTATGTCGGATTATGCAGATCGAGCCGGGGTGGATATTACGCAGGATGCCCCGGTACAGCGTGTTGGTACTTTGTATCTGCGCCTGCCTACGGAGGACAGCCCACTCTTTGGTAAGATCCGGGCAATCCTGGGGATGTTCCCCGGTGACAGTCAGGTAGTAGTGTATTTTGCAGACACAAAGCAGCGCATGGGCACCCGCTGCAGTCTTGATCAGAGGATGCTGAAAGAGCTGGAAAGAGTCCTTGGAGACGGAAATGTTGTGCTGAAATAGCTTTCCTTTTCTGCGAAAATATGATATAATACTCGGAAGGAGGTTTTGTCATGGACAGAGTATGGAAGACGGTGATAACGGTTGCCGCAGCTTGCTTGTTCCTTTGCGGCTGTTCTGTGCTGACTGTGGATGAAATGTATTATCCGCCCAAGCGTTCGGAAGCTTTCGATAATTTGCAGTCCGTCATGGATGCTGCCATGTCAGGACTTGAATACTGTGCGCCTCTTTCCGGTGAGAATCAGCAAAATGTCCAGATGGCAGATCTGAACGGTGACGGAACCAACGAGTACCTCCTGTTTGCCAAGGGAACAGAGGACCGCCCATTGCGGATTCTTGTGTTTGGGGGAAAGGATGGCAGCTACAGCCATATTCAGACCATTGAATGTAGTGGCTCTGCCTTTGATCAGGTGGAATATGTCAATATGGACAATACACCTGGTATGGAGATCGTTGTAGGACGGCAGCTAAATGATCAGGTGATTCGCTCTGTATCGGTATATTCCTTGCGTCGCGACGGTTTGGAGCAGTTGGTCAGCGTAAATTACACTAAGTTTCTCACGGTTGATCTGGACAACAACATGCTTCATGAGCTTTTTGTCCTTCGCCCCGGTCAGACGGATGCTGATGAGGGCGTTGCAGAGCTGTATGCCATTAAAAACGGCAGTATGGAGCGATCCAATGAGGTCAATATGTCCCGCCCTGCCGATAAACTGAAACGGATCATTACCGGCGGCATCGACGAAGAAATCCCGGCTGTCTTTGTAGCCAGTATGGTGGATGAAACCGCATTGGTAACGGATATCTTCATCCTGTCGGGGGATCTCCTAAAGAACGTGACCTTTTCCAATGAATCCGGCACAGGCGTGCAAACTATGCGAAACTTCTATGTTTTTGCCGATGATATTGACAATGACGGCGTGGTGGAGCTTCCGGCACTGATCTCCATGAAGCCCCGGGCCGACGGTGTTCATGAGGACCGTCACCATCTGATCCGCTGGTACGCCATGACCAAGGACGGTCGGGAGATCGATAAGATGTATACCTTCCACAATTTCGTGGCGGGGTGGTATCTGCAGTTGGACAGCCGATGGGCACCACGGGTGAGTGTGGAAACCTTTGGAAACAGTTATGAGTTCTATCTGTGGAACAAGGAGTATAAAAAAACTGAGAAGATCCTTACCATAACGGCTTTGACCGGTCAGAACAGGGAAGAGCAGGCATTGGAAAGCGGACGGTTTGTATTGCTGCGAACGGAATCCACGGTTTATACCGCAAAACTGGAGGAGGGGGCACAAACCCTTTCCCTGTCCCAGGATAGTGTGATCTATTCCTTCCGGATGATCCAGCAGGATTGGAAGACCGGAGAAACATAAGAGGTGGCATATGAAGAAAGTTCTTATTTTGGAAGACGAAGTAAATATCCGCAGCTTTGTGGTGATCAATCTGAAGCGTGCGGGCTACGATACCATTGAGGCAGGAACGGGACAGGAAGCACTGGACCGGCTGCGGGACCACCCGGATATCGGTGTGGCAATATTGGATATCATGCTGCCGGATATGGATGGCTTTGAGGTGTGCCGTCGGATCCGTGCCACCAATAAGCAGATCGGTATTATGATGCTCACCGCCCGTACACAGGAAATGGACAAGGTTACGGGTCTCATGACCGGTGCGGATGACTATGTAACAAAACCCTTCTCACCGGCAGAGCTCACCGCCCGTATCGATGCGCTGTACCGCAGAATGGGTACTGAGGCAGTGCAGGACGCGGAGCATCTTTCGCAAGGACCTTTTGTGATGAATACCCGTAATCATACCCTTGAGAAGGCAGGCAGCAGGATCCGCCTTACACAGGTGGAGTATTCCATTTTGAAGCTGTTTATGCAGAACCCCGGCAGAGCATTGTCCCGTGAGGAGATATTGTCTGCCGTTTGGGGCAGAGATTACGAGGGCGAATTGAAGATCGTGGATGTGAATATCCGACGGCTTCGTATTAAGATAGAGGATGACACGGCCAACCCCACCTATATTACAACGGTCTGGGGCTTTGGCTACAAGTGGGGCGCATAAAAAGGAGGGAGTGCCGTGCGCAGAGTAAAGGGACTTCGTCGCCGCTGGCTTTTGAATACGGTATCTGTGGTCTGCGCTCTGGGCATTGCCTGTGTGTTGGCGGTGACTGCCATGTTCGCTGCCTACTACTATTCCTCCATGGAATCGGATATGCGCTACCGGGCGCATACCACCACAGAATTCTTTGCGGATTACCTGAACCAAAGTTATAACCAGTACTACCAGTCTTGTATCACCTATGCGCAAACCTTTGAGGACAAGGGAAAGCTGGAGCTGCAGTTTATCAACGCCAGAGGCAAGATCGTGGCTTCATCCCATGGCAGTTGGGCAGGACCTTCGCCCACAACCTCGGATATTACGGAAGCCGTCCACAGCCGGAGCATCCGGCCTTATGTGGGCACGAATCCGGCAACGGGGGAGCGGATCATTGCGGTATCCAGTCCCATGATCTACAGCAATGGAGAAGTCATCGGTGTTCTCCGCTATGTCAGTTCCACGCAACTTATGGATCGCCAGATCGCCCGCGTGGCTGGTATTGCCCTTTTGTCCCTTGCGGTGGTTCTTCTGGTCGTTGTATACAGCGGTAACTACTTTATCCGTTCTATTCTGTCACCCTTGCGGGAGATCATTGAAAAGGCAAAGAAGATCACAGGCGGAAGCTACGGTATTCAGTTGGAAACCAAGTATGACGATGAAGTGGGTGAGCTTGCGGATACCATCAATGAGATGTCCATGCAGATCAATCAGAATGAAAAGATGCAGGCAGAGTTTATCTCCTCCCTTTCCCATGAGCTTCGTACTCCACTGACAGCTATCACCGGCTGGAGCGAGACGCTCCTGAGCAGTGATGATTTGGATAAGGATACTCGCCGAGGTATGAAAATTATCCATAAAGAGGCCGGGAGACTGACAGATATGGTGCTCAGCCTGCTGGACTTCACCCGTATTCAGGATGACCGCATGACGCTGAATATGGAATTGACAGACCTGCGCAGCGAATTTGAAGATACGGTATTTATGTATGGAAGCCGTTTGGCACAGGATGGAATAAAACTGGAGTATTTGGACAATGACGATGAAATTCCTGAGGTGTCCTGTGATCCCAAACGCTTGCGTCAGGTGTTTCTGAACATTCTTGACAATGCTGCCAAGCATGGCAGAGAGGGACAGCGGATTGATGCTGCTATCTCCTATGAGGAAACTGTGGTCGTGGTGACCATCCGAGATTTTGGCCCCGGCATCCCGGAGGATGAGCTGCCCCTGGTAAAGAAAAAATTCTATAAGGGAAGCTCTAAGGCAAGGGGTACCGGCATCGGCCTTTCCGTGTGTGATGAGATCGTTGCCATGCATGGCGGTACATTGACATTGGAAAATGCGGATGGAGGCGGAACCTTGGTGACAGTGCGTATTCCCGCAACCCAGTAAGGAAGGAAAAAATGGCAAATACACAGGAAAAATTTAAGACCGTCATCGGCGGACAGGCGCTGATCGAAGGCATTATGATGCGCGGACCGGATAAGGATGCGGTTGTGGTGCGCAAAAACGGAGAGCTTCATGTGGAAGTGTCCCCCAGAAAGAAAGCAAGAAAGGGTTCTGTGAAGACCTGGCCCCTGATTCGTGGTGCTGTTGGTTTTATCGATGCCCAGATTACCGGCGTGAAAGCCTTGATGCGCTCCGCTGACCTTTCTCCGGAGATGGAGGAAGAGCAGGAGCTGTCTAAGTTTGATCGGTGGCTGGAAAAGAAGCTGGGGGACGATAAATTTCAGAAATATCTTATCGGCGGAGCTGTTGCATTGGGCTTGGGTATGTCCGTACTGCTGTTTTTTCTCCTGCCGGGCATCATTGGGGGTCTGATCAGTCCCTTGATCCCCAACACTTTGTTTTTGAATCTTGTGGAGGGTCTGATCCGGATTGCTATTTTCTTCGGTTATATGCTGCTTGTTTCTCGTATGTCGGAAATGAAGCGAGTCTTTGCCTATCACGGTGCAGAGCATAAGACCATCCGTTGTTACGAGGCAGGACTTCCCCTTACGGTAGAAAACGTAAGGATGCAGACCCGGAAGCATCCCCGGTGCGGAACCAGCTTTCTGTTTGTGGTGCTGATTCTTTCCATTCTCGTGTTCAGTGCCACATCTTCTTTGGTTTTGATGGTGATTCCCAATTTGGAGATGATCCTTGGAAGTCTTCTGTATCGGGTGGTTATGATCCTTTTGAAGCTGTTGCTGCTTCCGTTGGTGGTTGCCATCAGTTATGAGATCAACCGGCTTGTGGGTCGTTATGATAATTTCCTGACCCGGATTCTTACGGCACCGGGTATGTGGTTTCAAAATTTTACCACCAATGAACCGGACGACTCCATGATCCAGGTGGGAATTGCAGCGCTGGAGGCCGTGCTTCCGGAGGAGGCCGGTACGGACAGATGGTAAAAAAATACGGTGAACTTTATTTGGAGGGCAGGAAACTCCTGTCTGAAACGTGGGATGCACAAACGGCGAGCCTTACGGCCCGCAACCTCCTGTGCGGTATATCCGGTAAACGGTATGAACAAATCGTGGATCAGCGGGAGCATTATGCATCCCAAGAAGTCTGTGACGGATTCTTCAATGGGGTAGAACGGGTGATGTCCGGAGAGCCTCTTGCTTATATATTGGGTCAGTGGGATTTCTATGGCATGACCCTTGTTGTGGACCGGAATGTTCTGATTCCCCGGGACGATACCTGCGCAGTAACAGAGCTGGCGATCCAAAAAGCGCTGTTCCTGCAAACCGCACCCCGGATTTTGGATCTTTGTACCGGCTCCGGCTGTATCGGTCTTGCCATTGCAAATCGGGTCAAGGATGCCCGGATCACCCTGGCAGATGTCTCTCCCGGTGCCATGGCGGTGGCAAAACAGAATATCAAACTGCAGAAGCTTTCGGCAAGGGTTTCCTGTGTTAAAGCAGATGCCTTGCAGTCCCCTCCGGCATTTCTCGGAAAATTTGATATGATCGTATCCAATCCCCCTTACGTGACGGGGCAGGAGATGCAGCAGTTAGACAGAAGTGTCCGGGATTTTGAACCCCACCTGGCTCTGTACGGTGGAGAGGATGGTTTGGATTTTTACCGTTCTATTGCCAAAAATTATGTCCAGGCGTTGAAATCGGGCGGTTTCCTGTGCTTTGAGTTTGGCATGGGGCAGGGGGATGCGGTGTGCAGCATCCTGGAAGAGAATGGGTATACCATACTGGAGCGTTCCAGAGATTATAACGACAGAGAACGTGCCGTACTTGCACAGCACGGCAGAGAGGATGATTAAAAATGGCAACAAAGAAAACTGTGTATGATGCACCGGCTCCTGCTTCTGATAAGAAGAAGGCATTGCAGACTGCCCTGTCCCAAATTGAGAAGAATTTCGGTAAGGGTACCGTTATGCGTTTGGGTGACCGTCCGGAGATGAATGTGGAAGCGATCCCCACCGGTTCCTTGGCCTTGGATGCCGCGCTGGGTATTGGCGGCGTTCCCAAGGGCCGCATTATTGAGATCTACGGACCGGAATCCTCCGGTAAGACCACCCTCGCCCTTCACATTTTAGCAGAAGCACAGAAAATGGGCGGCGAAGTAGCCTTTGTGGATGCGGAGCATGCATTGGATCCTGTCTATGCAGCTGCCCTGGGTGTAGATACCGATAACATGCTGGTGTCCCAGCCGGATACCGGTGAGCAGGCGTTGGAGATCACCGACGCACTGGTACGCTCCGGTGCGGTGGATGCTGTGGTTGTGGACTCTGTTGCAGCTCTTGTACCCAAGCAGGAGATCGAGGGAGAGATGGGCGACACTTTTGTGGGTCTGCAGGCCCGTCTAATGTCCCAGGCACTGCGTAAGCTGGCAGGCACCATTGCCAAGACCAACTGTGTGGTTATTTTCATCAACCAGCTTCGTATGAAGATCGGTGTCATGTATGGCAATCCCGAAACCACCACCGGTGGCAATGCACTGAAGTTCTATTCCTCTGTGCGCCTGGATGTGCGTAAGGTAGAGGCCATCAAGGAAGCCGGCAATATCATCGGCAACAAGACCCGTGTCAAGGTGGTCAAGAATAAGGTAGCGCCTCCTTTCCGTGAAGCATACTTTGATATCATGTACGGTCAGGGTATCAGTAAGTGGGGCGAACTGGTGGATCTGGCTGTTCAGATGGATATTGTACAGAAGAGCGGCAGCTGGTTCAGCATGGGCGACGAGCGGATCGGTCAGGGTAAGGACAGTGTTAAGACCTACCTGATGGAGAATCCCGAGATCGCCGAGGAAGTGGAAGCAAAGATCCGGCAGAATCTTCTGCAGGGCAGTGCCCCCCGTGAGCCAGCACGGGCTGCTGAGCGCCCTGTTGCGGTGAGCGCGGACGACTTTAATGATGAGGATTGACAGTGTTGCCTCCCAGCCTGACCGGGCAGGGAGGCACCTGGTGCGCTTTGAAGACGGCAGTACCATGCGCCTGTACCGGCAGACTGTGGAGGATTTTTCCCTGTACCCCGGACGGGAAATGGATGCCCAGGAACTGAGGAAACTGCAGGAGGCGGCAGGCGCAATGTCTGCAAAAATGCGGGCAATCAGGATTTTGTCAGCTGCCAGTGTTTCCAAATCGGACCTGCAGCGCAGATTGGTTCACAAGGGGGAAGATCCCCGTCAGGCGCAGGCAGCGGTACAGTGGCTGGAGGATATGTCCCTGCTGGACGACAGACAGACGGCCTATCAGGTGGTTCAAAGATGTATCAGCAAGGGCTATGGCATTGCCAGAGCCAAGCAGGCGCTTTATGAAAAAAGAATCCCCAAAGATCTGTGGGAAGAGGCTCTTGCGGATTATCCGGAACAGACAGAACCCATTGTAGCATTTCTGCGGAATCGCTTGGGTTCAGATTGGGACAAAAAAGACCTGCAAAGGGCAATAGATGCGCTGCTGCGAAGAGGGCACAGTTATCACGATATACGCAGAGGCTTGGACCGGCTTTCTGTGGATACGGAAGATTTTCCGGAGGAATAACATGGCAAATATCGGATTTATATCACTGGGATGTGCAAAAAATCAGGTGGACTGTGAGCGGATGATGTTCCGTCTGCAGGAAGCCGGACATACTGTGCTGGCGGATGTGGGAGGAGCGGATGTTGTGGTGATCAACACCTGTGGTTTTATCGATTCTGCCAAGGCGGAGGCCATTGACTTCATCCTGCGTACAGCACAGCTGAAGGAACAGGGCGCTGTTGGTAAGATCCTGGTCACAGGCTGCCTTTCCCAAAGATACCAGGAGGAGATCCTTACACAGCTCCCTGAGGTGGACGGTGTTTTGGGAACGGGCAGCTATACAGAGATCGTCGCCGCAGTGGATGCCCTGCTGGAGGGCCGGCAGGTAGCTTCCTTTGGTTCCATCGATGCTCCGGAAGAAGAGACCGGGCGCATCCTTACCACACCGGAACACTACGCGTACATAAAAGTTGCGGAGGGCTGCGATAACCGCTGCTCCTATTGCATCATTCCCTACCTGCGGGGAAAATTCCGCAGCAGAAGTATGGATGATGTTCTGTATGAAGCACGGCTGCTGGCTGCCAGCGGTGTGAAAGAACTGATCGTTGTAGCCCAGGATACCAGCCGCTACGGAACGGATCTGACAGGCGGAACGCGACTGCTGCCCCAGCTGCTGCGTGAATTGTGTGCCATTGACGGATTCCGTTGGATCCGGGTCCACTATGTGTACCCTGATGAGATCGACGATGAATTGATCCAAGTGCTGGCAACGGAACCCAAGATCGTGAAATATCTGGACATACCCATTCAGCATTGCAATGATAAGATACTGAAGCTCATGAACCGCCGGGGAGACGGAAATTACCTGCGACAGCTGTTTGGAAAGCTCCGTAAAGCGATCCCCGGGCTGGTGCTGCGTACCAGTGTCATCACCGGCTTGCCGGGAGAGGGGGAGCAGGAGTTCCTGGAACTTTGCGAATTCCTGAAGGAACTTCGCTTGGAGCGTGTAGGAGCCTTTCCGTTCTCTCCGGAGGAGGGAACATCGGCTGCGGAAATGGAATATCCAGATTCTCAGATCGCCCAGGAACGGGCGCAGCTCATCGGACAGATCCAGTCCCGAATTATGGACGATTACAATGAACGGATGCTGGGTGCTACATTGGATGTTCTGGTAGACGGATATGATGAAGAATATTGCCAGTTTTACGGTAGATCCTATGCCGATTCCCCGGAGATTGACGGCAGAGTGTGGATCGCCAGTGAAGAGGCGCTGTCTGAGGGCAGCTTTGTAAAAGTATGCATTGATGGCATTGTGGACGGAGAACTGTCCGGCTATCTGTTGGAGGAATAAATATGACAACAGCAAGTAAGATCACTTTGGTTCGGGTTGCCTTTATCCCGCTTTTTATGTGGCTTATGTATATGAGCGGCGGTGAGACAGGGCTATGGATGTGGCTTTCTCTGGCGGTGTTTATCATTGCCAGTCTGACAGACTATGTGGACGGTCAGATCGCCAGAAAGTATAATCAGGTCAGTGATTTCGGGAAGTTTTTAGACCCCCTTGCAGATAAGCTGCTGGTGATTGCTGCTATGACTATGTTCTGCGAGTGGGGACAGTTTCCCGCTTGGGCACTGATGATCGTTCTGACCCGTGAGTGTGCTGTGACCGGCCTTCGCCTTGTTGCTGTTGGCAAGGGTAAGGTCATTGCCGCAGGCTGGAGCGGAAAGGTTAAGACTGCCAGCACTATGATCGGCCTGTGCGTGCTTATGGGATTGCCCCAGCTTGATATTCTGCGTTGGATCATTATTGCTGTGATCGTTGTTACCACGGTGTATTCCGGCGTGGAGTACTTTGTTCAGAACTGGAACTGCCTTTGGGAGGACTGATGTACCCCCGCGGCCAATTTGTGAGGTAAGCTATGAATGAAAAGGAAGTAGGAGAGCTTCGTCGAAGAACCCGCCGTGACCGAAGCAATATGGCAGCAATTTACGGCTGCTATGTCAATGCCAATAAGGAGATTATTTCCTCTTTCCGTCAGAGTGTGGGTATGATGCCGGAAAACGAAGCGGAGAAGTATTTTTCTGTGATGAAGCGGGTCCTGTCTGGGGGACTGGGCAAGAATCTCATCGATATCTCTTTCCGGACAGCCCAGGTGGCGGACAGCCCGGAGCATAAGCTTCTGATGCAGCTTCGGGAAACGGCCTTGCAGGACGATGAGCTTCGTATGAAACTGTATCAAAAGATCATCGACAATGTTTCTTTTGATGAAAATTATGTGATTCTTATTGGCGCAGATGCTTATGATGTGCCATTTAAGGACAAGAACGGCGAAACCCAGGAGGACTCCTCTACAGAGGTCTACCGTTACCTTATGTGTGCGGTGTGTCCGGTGAAGCAGACAAAGCCCGCCCTGCGCTACATGTCTGAAAGCAAGGAATTCCATGACGGCGGTGTAGCACAGCAGATATGCGCACCGGAACTGGGATTTTTGTTCCCCGCCTTTGATGACCGGTCGACCAATATTTATAACGCTCTGTTTTATACCCACAGCACGAAGAAGAGTAACGAGACCCTCATCGATGCGCTGTTTAAGGTGCCGGCACCGAAGCCTGCGGCAGAGCAAAAGCAGTCCTTTGAAGCGCTTCTTTCCACTTCATTGGGAGAGGAGTGCAGCATGGATGTGGTGCAGATTGTCCATGAACAGCTGCGCCAGAGCATTGACCTGCATAAGGAAAGCAAAGATCCGGATCCTTTGATGGTAGGCAAGGAGCAGCTTAAGACTGCGCTGAAGTCCGGTGGTGTTCCGGAACAGCAGATCAGTAAATTCAGCGTGGAATTTGATGAGACCTTCGGTATGGAGACACAGCTTCATCCCAAGAATATCATCGATAACCGGCAATTTGAGGTTAAGACTCCGGATGTGACCATTAAGGTGAACCCGGAACGCGCAGACCTTATTGAGACCCGGGTGATCGGCGGTGTGAAATACATCCTTATCTGTGCAGATGAGAATGTGGAAGTAAACGGGGTTTCCATTCACATCACAGAGGAAGAAGCGCTTCCTGTATGAAAATACCCTCCTCCGTCATTGACGGAGGAGGGTTGCCGCTTTCAGGGGGTTATTTTTGCGCCAGGGAAACGATGATGTCAGCGCAGGTTTCAATGCCTACAACGCTGCTGTTCAGGCAAATGTCATAGTTCTGTGCAGCACCCC